>NZ_JAKTIG010000044.1:0-11419 GCF_027855145.1 Acinetobacter sp. AOR18_HL | reverse complement strand
GGCAGAGTAAAACTTGAAGTGCGACATAAACCACCTAATTAATTTAAAGGGTTTATGGAGTATATAAAATTGTCATACCATCATCTTAACTTTGAAGATCGTACTGCATTAATGCTTGAGTCAAGAAAAGAAGGCTTTTCAGCCAGAAAATTTGCTGAACTCATTAAAAGACATCCTAGTACGATCTATCGTGAGCTTAAAAGAAATAGCATCAATGACGTTTATCAAGCTCGATATGCTTCTGATAACACCTTCGCTAGACGTAGACGTGGTCACAGAAAACTCAAAATCGATTCAATCCTCTGGAAATTTATTGTTGAAGCGATCCGTTGTTTATGGTCTCCTCAGCAAATAGCAAAGCGTTTAAAGACATTTCCTGATTTGGATCAAACAATGAATGTAAGCCATACAACGATTTATTCAACGATACGAGCATTACCCAAGGGTGAGTTGAAAAAAGACTTATTATCCTGTCTGCGTCATGAAAATAAAAAGCGAAAAGCTAACGGTGAACCTAAAAAAGATTCTATATTACAGGATATTAAAACTATTCATGAGCGCCCAGCCGAAGTTCAAGAAAGAAAAATACCGGGTCATTGGGAAGCTGATTTAATTAAAGGTAAAGACAATAAAAGTTCGATAGCAACACTTATTGAACGAAATACACGGCTCTGTATCTTGGCAACATTACCTGATGCAAAGGCAGAATCAGTGCGCAAGGCTTTAACTGAAGCTCTGAAATATTTACCTGCAGAACTGCGTAAAACGTTGACCTATGACCGTGGACGCGAGATGTCAGAACATAAAATACTCGAAGAAGATTTAGGCATAGATGTATATTTCTGTGACCCACATTCACCTTGGCAAAAAGGCACATGCGAAAATATGAATGGTTTAATTAGGCAATATTTACCTAAAGGGATTGATTTAAATCAGGCAGATCAGCATTATTTAAATCAAGTTGCCATGTCACTGAATACTCGTCCTAGAAAAGCGTTAGATTGGCTTACACCATTAGAGAAATTTGCTCAGCTTGTTGATTATCATAAGACTTTTCAAACTGTCGCACCTCATGTTTGAATTCGCCTAGTATTTGCTTTTCATTATTTAACTGGAATTATCATTTAATTAATAGATTATATAAAATATATTTTACCAAACTAACAAAGGGTGAGATTACACTCGGAAGTTCATGAATTTGTCATATAGGTTAGATAAATTAAAAACAGAAAAATAAAAGAGAGAAGGCTATAGTACATAATTTAATAATATATAGAATCTTTAAATAATTGGTTTAGTCGGCTCTTATGAGTTGGCTTTTTTATTTTTAAAGGAGTGTTAATGAAAGTACAGTATTTCGAAGGAGGTATGTATAAACATATGTGTCCTGCTTGCGGATATCTTCATTATATTCCTGTACATTATCCTTTCTCTAACGGCAACCAATGGTTTTTTAATGGTAACTTGGAAAAACCGACATTTGATCCCATCATAAGTATAAATGAATATTGTAATTACTTTATTAAAGATGGCTTTATCGAATATAGCGTTAATTGTAGGCATCATTTAGCTGGTTGTAAGGTTGAGCTGCCAGAACTAAAATTAAAAAACTATAGAATATAATTGATTTTAGTATTTATTAATTATGGCCATTTAAAGGACTGCACGTTTCCTTAATTATCACATATTTTTGCAATATATCTTTACATATTTGATACTGAACACATATAGTTTAAAAAATTGTAAATCTCTTTTAGTTGAAGGCTATATTATAATTTGCAAGAATTTTCATAACTTACTGTTTTATATTTTTATTTATGGATATCTGGAAATTTTTAAAAAGCTTTAATACAACTGGAACATATCTCATTATTTCTACATTTATATTATTTTTAATGATTATATATTTTTACATTATACATCCCACCTAAACTAAATTATAAATAAAGTAAGGTAATTATTTATTCTAAAATGTTTGATTTATTGGTTTATTTGAATTGGTTCTCAATTTTAATTGAAAAAAGATAATAGCATTGTATAGGTCCAAGTTTTATGAAAACATGACGTGGTTATAATATATGGAGAATATAATAAAAATTCCTTTCTAAAGATGTTAATCCCTAAATATAAAGACTGTACTGATCATAACAATGATGTCTAAAGTAAAAAATATGGAGATTTTCTATGAAGTTTTGCCAAGTTTCGACTTTTCTTTTAGCAATAGCGCTGAGTCATTTAACATATGCTGCACCTGCTACAACAAATTCTGTATTAGGCTCATCTGAAGCAAAAGGAATTATTAAAAATCAATATATTGTTATTCTTAATAAGGATGTGGGTTCTTCTAACGAGTTTGCACAAGGTATTGCTAAACAACATGGTGGGAAGGTATTACAGACCTATGATGCTGTACTTAAGGGATTTGCAATTTATTTACCCGATGTTGCCGGTACTACTTTTGTTGAAGCCATGAAAAAAAATCCAAAAGTCGTTTCAGTAGAAAATGACACAATCATGAAAGTTGATGCGACTACCCAAAGCAACCCAGATTGGGGACTAGATCGTATTGACCAAAAAAACTTACCTCTAGATTCAGCATATTCGTACTTACAAACAGGTTCAGGCACAACCGCTTATATTGTTGATACAGGAATATTGTCTACACATCAACAGTTCTCTGGACGGGTATTAAGTGGATATACCGCGATATCTGATGGAAATGGCACAAACGACTGTCATGGTCATGGTACACATGTGGCAGGAACAGTGGGTGGTAGTACCTATGGGGTTGCCAAGAATGTAAGCTTAGTGCCTATTCGGATTTTAGGATGTGATGGTTCTGGTGCTTCGAGTAATGTGATTGCGGGGCTAGATTGGATATTAAAAAATGGTAAAAAGCCAGCTGTAGTGAATATGTCTTTAGGTGGTGAAGCAAACGCATCTTTAGATAGTGCAGTAGAAAACTTATTTAATAATGGCTATGTAATGGTTGTGGCTGCAGGAAACTCGAATACAGATGCATGTAGTTCTTCTCCTGCCAGAGTAGGTAAGGCAATTACTGTCGCTGCTACAGATATACTGATACACGAGCGAGTTATTCTAATTATGGAAGCTGCGTTGATATTTTTGCGCCAGGAAACCAGATCAATTCTTCATGGATTGGGAGCAATACAGCAACTAAAGTTTTAAATGGAACTTCAATGGCTACTCCACATGTTGTTGGAGTCGTAGCTGAAATGTTGCAAAGTACACCTACAGTAACACCTCAGACAATCTCAACTAATCTGTTAAATCAAGCAAGTAGTAATGTGGTAAAAAATCCTTCTGGTAGCCCAAATCGATTGTTATATAAATCACCTTAATAAGAAGTATGTCTTGAAATTGGAAAAGGTCCCGAAGGACCTTTTTTAGATTTTTGCATGAGTACCATATTTATCAATCATGATTGAACTGGCTTCATTTAAACCGCGAACCGTTACCTGAATACCGTTCTTTTGAAATTTATTTACTACTGAATCTAGCATGGCAACTGAAGTCACATCCCAAATATGAGAGTGGGTAAGATCAATAATGACTTCTTTAATTTCTTCTTTAAAGTTAAAACCTTGCATAAATTTTTCAGATGAACTGAAAAATATTTGACCTCTTAATTCATATAGACGAGCTTGACCCTCGAATGAAGTTTCAATACGAATATCATTTTCAAGTTTATTTGCTAAGAAAAGTGCTGAAAGTAATACTCCAGTTAATACACCTAACGCTAAGTTATGGGTAGCAACTACTACAATAACGGTTGCGATCATAACGACATTACTACTTTTAGGATTATTTTTAAATTGAGTCAGTGAACTCCACTCAAAAGTACTAATTGATACCATAATCATGACGGCAACCAGAGCGGCCATGGGAATAACCTTTAACCAGTCACTTAAAAATACAACGAGAATAAGTAAGAATATACCTGCGCAAAAAGTGGATAAGCGTGTGCGACCACCCGATTTTACATTAATCATTGATTGACCAATCATGGCACAACCCGCCATACCTCCCATAAAACCTGAAGCGATATTTGCAATGCCTTGACCTTTACATTCTTGAAATTTATCACTAGATGTATCTGTCATTTCATCAACGATTGTTGCAGTCATCATTGATTCAAGTAAGCCAACCGCGGCAAGGGTTAAAGAATATGGAAGAATAATAAGGAGGGTTTCTAAATTTAAAGGAATATTCGGAATTAGAAATATAGGTAACGTATCTGGTAATGAACCCATATCACCAACAGTTCGAACATCAAACCCTAAAAAAATAGCGAGTAATGTTACTACTACAATACAAATAAGGGGCGAGGGAAAGAACTTTCCAATTTTTGGAATATAGGGGAAAAGGTAAATAATTCCTAAACCAATTGCTACTAGTAAGTAGACATGCCACGTCACATTTACCAATTCTGGTAATTGAGCCATAAAGATGAGTATGGCAAGGGCATTAACGAATCCAATAACCACCGATTTAGAAACAAAACGCATGAGTTTGGCAAGTTTAAAATATCCGGCCAAAATCTGTATGACGCCAGTTAATACTGTCGCAGCGAATAAGTATTGAAGCCCGTGTTCCTTTACGAGCGTTGTCATAACCAAAGCCATGGCACCCGTAGCTGCCGAAATCATAGCTGGACGACCGCCTACGAAAGAAATAATAACGGCAATACAAAAGGATGCATATAAACCGACTTTGGGATCTACACCCGCAATAATTGAAAATGCAATTGCTTCTGGAATTAAAGCAAGACCCACAACAAGACCGGAAAGAATATCTGCGCGGACATTAGAGAACCATTGTTCTCGGACATTCGATAACATGAGAAATAGCCTAAGTTCTAAATTTTGAAAGGCTAGTGATGTGATATACCAACACAAACGACTACACCACATCACTAAACAGTGATGAGTTATTTACAAGGGATAGGGGTAAATAAACTTAAGGTGGCGTAAGTATCATAGGTATAGAGAGTTTGAGACATTTAAAAGTGCCCGAAGAATAGCATAAGTTTTTAAGGCTGACTAACCTAAGTCGACTAAACCGATTTAATTATAATTTTTCATTTCAGCTTTTGGCATTGAGGCAAATTCATTCGCAGGCATATCTAAGAAAAAATCTTTGGCTTCAGAATGAGTACAGTTGAGCCAATCATTTCTAAGATTATCAGGTATCACAATAACCGAACGTTTTTCATCATCAGGTTTGTGAAATTGTTTCATGAAAGGGTGATGATCAGCATTAATTGTTAATAGCGACATTGACCTAATTTTCTGTCCATCAATAAGTGTTTCCTCAAAGATCGCAGCCAGTGTAAAAGGTTGCCCATCTTGCCGGAAAATACCATACCAATGTGCTTTTCCATTGACATATTTAGGTTCATAAATGGCTTCAACAGGAATAAGCGCAAATTGATCATTTAACCAAGCATGTTTAAAAGAGCGCTTTTGTTGTACTGTTTCTGTTCTGGCATTATACGTTGCATATTTGAATGCAATTTCTTTGGCATAAGGGGGAAGCATTCCAAATTTAGCTTTTCTCCACTCAAGCTCATTTTCATTCGATAAAATAAGTGGGCAATCATCACTTGGGAAAATATCCATCTTATATTCAAAAGTGGGTTCAAATAACTCTAATTGATTGGCATGTATTTTCTTAATAGGTTTAAAGTTTGCACACATAAGACACCTTCGTTGTAAAAATAGCTCTCAATTACAGCTTCTAACTTTTAGTCTTTAGTGATGTATATTTTTATAATTAGAATTGTCTCTTTGAGTATTAATTTTTAACTATCAATTACTTCGTTAATAAATATTTATTTAACTCATGGCCATTTCAAAAAAGTTTCAGATATAAAATTAATAGAATAGATAAATCGTATAGTTAAGTTGCTCATCTTAAAGAGAGTTTATTCAGTTTTAATAGCTACTTTTATGCAACAGAGCCTTTCAGAAATTTAGATTTTAATAGATTCGTTATTCATCATAATACAAATCATATAGAGAACTCGTACAAACCAGTTGCTAAAGGTTTAAAAATTCTCGGAAAATTTTGACAATTTATAAGGTGGACACATGAATAAACATTTATTGGCTAAAATTGCTTTATTAAGCGCTGTTCAGCTAGTTACACTCTCAGCATTTGCTGATGTTCCTCTAACTCCATCTCAATTTGCTAAAGCGAAATCAGAGAACTTTGACAAGAAAGTTATTCTATCTAATCTAAATAAGCCGCATGCTTTGTTATGGGGACCAGATAATCAAATTTGGTTAACTGAGCGAGCAACAGGTAAGATTCTAAGAGTTAATCCAGAGTCGGGTAGTGTAAAAACAGTTTTTCAGGTACCAGAGATTGTCAATGATGCTGATGGGCAGAATGGTTTATTAGGTTTTGCCTTCCATCCTGATTTTAAAAATAATCCTTATATCTATATTTCAGGTACATTTAAAAATCCGAAATCTACAGATAAAGAATTACCGAACCAAACGATTATTCGTCGTTATACCTATAATAAATCCACAGATACGCTCGAGAAGCCAGTCGATTTATTAGCAGGATTACCTTCATCAAAAGACCATCAGTCAGGTCGTCTTGTCATTGGGCCAGATCAAAAGATTTATTATACGATTGGTGACCAAGGGCGTAACCAGCTTGCTTATTTGTTCTTGCCAAATCAAGCACAACATACGCCAACTCAACAAGAACTGAATGGTAAAGACTATCACACCTATATGGGTAAAGTACTACGCTTAAATCTTGATGGAAGTATTCCAAAGGATAATCCAAGTTTTAACGGGGTGGTTAGCCATATTTATACACTTGGACATCGTAATCCGCAGGGCTTAGCATTCACTCCAAATGGTAAATTATTGCAGTCTGAACAAGGCCCAAACTCTGACGATGAAATTAACCTCATTGTCAAAGGTGGCAATTATGGTTGGCCGAATGTAGCAGGTTATAAAGATGATAGTGGCTATGCTTATGCAAATTATTCAGCAGCAGCCAATAAGTCAATTAAGGATTTAGCTCAAAATGGAGTAAAAGTAGCCGCAGGGGTCCCTGTGACGAAAGAATCTGAATGGACTGGTAAAAACTTTGTCCCACCATTAAAAACTTTATATACCGTTCAAGATACCTACAACTATAACGATCCAACTTGTGGAGAGATGACCTACATTTGCTGGCCAACAGTTGCACCGTCATCTGCCTATGTCTATAAGGGCGGTAAAAAAGCAATTACTGGTTGGGAAAATACATTATTGGTTCCATCTTTAAAACGTGGTGTCATTTTCCGTATTAAGTTAGATCCAACTTATAGCACTACTTATGATGACGCTGTACCGATGTTTAAGAGCAACAACCGTTATCGTGATGTGATTGCAAGTCCAGATGGGAATGTCTTATATGTATTAACTGATACTGCCGGAAATGTCCAAAAAGATGATGGCTCAGTAACAAATACATTAGAAAACCCAGGATCTCTCATTAAGTTCACCTATAAGGCTAAGTAATACAGTGCATTAAAAAACCGATCTATAAAGATCGGTTTTTTTAGTTTTAGAAAACTATTCAGTTACGACTAATACCGGTAAATGAATTTCTCCTAAAAGGGCTTGAGTCACACTTCCTAAGAAGAACTTTTTAAACCCTTTTCGCCCATGTGAGCCAATCACTAATAAATCTGCTTTTAGCTCATTAGCTGCTTTAATAATTTCTGTGTGGATTGTTTGACCCTCAACAATTTTTGTTTCAACAGAAATTCCATGTTGGCTAAATTGTTCTTTAGCTTGGTCTAAAATGCTCTGAATCGATGCTCTAGCTTTATTAAAATAATCCTGTGCTAATTCTGTACTATCGATGAACTCTACAGAAATGAAAGGATCTATGGTAAGTGCATATACTAGAGTCACTTTACTGCCAAAGGCCTTAGCAATTGCTGTTGCATGATTAACGGCAATAAGTGAAGTAGGAGAACCATCGACTGGAACCAAGATATGGTGATAACTCATATATTGCTCCTTATTGTCTTGTGACAATGTATGGTGCGGAAACACCGAAATTATTATCTTTATGCTTATATTATGAACAGTTTTTAAAAAATTATTGTTTATTTTTAGTATGAATAAAAACTAAAAGGTTCATTAAACCTCTTATTTTCAAAGATTGTAATGACTTTCTAAGTAAGGCTGATTTTGTTTAAGTATGGAAATAACCTGAGTAGCATCTATAGCAGATTCAAACAAGAATCCTTGACCTATGCTATAACCAAATTGTCGAAGTAGTTCTTCTTGTTCTGGAGTTTCAATTCCTTCAGCGATAAGCCCGAGTGATAAATTTGGAGCGAGTAAACCAATTGCTTGGACAATCGCATAAATTGATGGGTCATGTTGCATCTTTTGGATAAAGCTACAATCTACTTTTAAACTGTCAATCGGGTAATCGCGAATATGGGTTAGCGATGAAAAACCAGTCCCAAAGTCGTCAAGTGCAATACGTACCCCATGCTGTTTTAATTTATTAAGTGCACGGATCACATATTCCGAGCCTCGGTCGCCTAGCATGTGCTCAGTGACTTCCACTTCAATATAATGCGTCGGTATTTGAAATTGATTAACCTTTTTCAAAAGTCTCTCAGCATAATTATCTCTTAAGAACTCAACTGGTGCAGCATTTAGTGAAACAGGGAGTGGGGTAATACCAAGATTTATCCATTTAGCGATATCACGTAAAACTTGGTGTTGCATCGTTTCACCGATCTTACTCGCTAAATTATAATCTTTAAAAGCTTCCGCAATTTGTGCTGGGTAGCCTCTTTGAGCTGAGGTTGTATGCCATCTTAATAAAGCTTCAAATCCCACTACACGATGGGTATTTAGGTCTACTTTAGGTTGATAATAGGGTTGGATGGTATGATGGCGAATCAGCTGACGAGCTAAATTAAGCTGAGAAGCGACAGTTTCAGTCATTTGCATCATGCATGGATCATACATGCGAATACCACCACGACCACGCGCTTTTAAATCATGCAATGCCATATCGGCACAACTGAGCAAACCTGACTGGTCTACGGCATCTTGCGGGTAAATTGCGCAGCCAATGCTCATCCCACCATTTAAGACATTACCTAAATAGGTAATCGGCTGATTTAACTGTTGAAGTAAAATGGCTGCTAACTCTCGGACATCATTTTCAGAATTAAGGTTATTAATAATAACCGCAAATTCGTCTCCGCCTAGTCGCGCGACAACGCACTTTTCATCATCTACACAATGACTAAAGCGTTTGGAGAGAACTTTTAATAGATGATCGCCTGCGCTATGCCCTAAAGTATCGTTAATATGTTTAAAGTGGTCGAGGTCAATTAAAAGTAACCCTACACTTGTTTGAGTGTCTTTTGAATATGAGAGAGTACGCTTAAGTTGAAATTTAAATGAACGCCGATTATATAATCCGGTCAGTTCATCTCTCTCACTCATATTCCTAAGCTGGTTTTCTGCCAAATGTTGTTGAGTAACATTACGTGAGACACAAAGGATTTGTCCAATTTCACCATTTTCCCGATGAATCGGGGTAAGCATATTATCCCAATACTCAGGATCCTGATCTGGCAAACAGCTCATTCCTGCAAATCTAGCAACTTTACCTTGAAGAGCTTTTTTCAAAGCGACTCGACCGCGTTTACGAATGTGCGGTGGTAATAGTTCGAGCCATTTCATTCCAAATTCTGTTTCATCAACAGGTACACCTAAAGCGAGGCACCCTGATTTGTTCATGTGAGAAAGTGTGCCGTCTACATTTAAAACTTTAATGCAATCTACACTGATATCTAACATCTGATTTTGTATTTCAATGTTCTTTTGCAAGTTTTGTTGTTCTTGAATATCGTGATCTATATCTAAAAAGCTAACATACCATTCGCTAGTTTGTGAGGAGCTGCGATACTTAGATGCTTGAATCGATAGTTTGCACCATCTATATTGATTTCCAGCTCGTAAAAGTCGACATTTTAATTCGATTCTTTTTTGTAGGCGAATTGCTTCGAGCCATCTGTTTTTGACTTCATCTAAATCGGTAGGATAAATAAAATCTAGCCATTGCGCTGGCAATGGAGAAAAAGTATCCAACCAATATTCTGTACACTCTATATTGCAATATAATATCAAGCCATTTTCATCACTCACCCAAGTCGGGAGTGGAATTTGCTCAACAATAAAATGCTTTTGGGTGTTGTTCGACATTGAAGTCATAACATGCCTAGAAAGATTGTGTTGATTAATCTATTTATTAGCCATTATTGTAATCTTTCTGTAGTAAGCAAAACAGCAAATAATAAATTTTATGTGTATTTTTTTTGAACTAAAATTGAGTTATTAAAACTAATATATACTAAAGATTTAATTTATGTTTTTGTTATTTATTAATTTTTATTTATCTTTCTTTAAAAAAATATTTATGCTTATTTTTGTAAAAAACTTATTAAAACAGCAGCTTATAATTATCCATATATATTTGTCATATTAAAAATAAAACTAAGAAAGTAGAAGGAGTAAAGATAAAAAATAAAGAATTTGATAAATCAAATTTTATTCATAATAGGCTTTGTTGCACAAACCTATCTGTAAAGGCTTTTTCAGCGATATAATTTTCAAATGAAGAAGCCTACACACAAAATCTACCGCACAACCAATTGGCCCGCATATAACCGAGCACTCATTAATCGCGGAAATATTGCCCTTTGGTTTGATCCTGCTACGCAATGGTATGCTCCATCAAAAGGCAAACAAGGGCGAAATCAAACCTACTCCGACGCAGCCATCCAATGCTGCTTAATGATTAAATCCTTATTCCGTCTATCTTTACGTATGGTCACTGGCTTTGTGCAAAGTCTGATTAAACTTTGCGGATTAAATTGGACCGCACCAGATTACAGTACGCTTTGTAGAAGACAAAAGCATATTGATATTGCAATCAGCTACCAAAAAAGTAGCGATGGGCTGCATCTACTCGTAGACTCTACAGGGATGAAGTTTCTAGGTGAGGGCGAATGGAAACGCAAGAAACATGGAGCTGAATATCGTCGCCAATGGCGTAAACTACATATTGGTATAGATGCCAAAACCCTACAAATACGCGCTATTCAGCTCACAACCAATAATGTCTGTGATTCACAGGTGCTTGGTGATTTACTTAATCAGATTCCACAAGATGAGCAGATTGACTCTGTTTATACCGATGGAGCTTATGACACCAAGCAATGCCGTCAGGTCATTGCAGATCGGCAAGCACATGCGGTGATTCCACCTAGAAAAAATGCGAAACCATGGAAAGATACAAAGAGTAGCTCGCTAGAGCGAAATGAATTACTTCGAACAATTAAACG
>NZ_JAKTIG010000043.1:0-13255 GCF_027855145.1 Acinetobacter sp. AOR18_HL | reverse complement strand
TTTCTAGGACGAGTATTCAGTGACATGGCAACTTGATTTAAATAATGCTGATCTGCCTGATTTAAATCAATCCCTTTAGGTAAATATTGCCTAATTAAACCATTCATATTTTCGCATGTGCCTTTTTGCCAAGGTGAATGTGGGTCACAGAAATATACATCTATGCCTAAATCTTCTTCGAGTATTTTATGTTCTGACATCTCGCGTCCACGGTCATAGGTCAACGTTTTACGCAGTTCTGCAGGTAAATATTTCAGAGCTTCAGTTAAAGCCTTGCGCACTGATTCTGCCTTTGCATCAGGTAATGTTGCCAAGATACAGAGCCGTGTATTTCGTTCAATAAGTGTTGCTATCGAACTTTTATTGTCTTTACCTTTAATTAAATCAGCTTCCCAATGACCCGGTATTTTTCTTTCTTGAACTTCGGCTGGGCGCTCATGAATAGTTTTAATATCCTGTAATATAGAATCTTTTTTAGGTTCACCGTTAGCTTTTCGCTTTTTATTTTCATGACGCAGACAGGATAATAAGTCTTTTTTCAACTCACCCTTGGGTAATGCTCGTATCGTTGAATAAATCGTTGTATGGCTTACATTCATTGTTTGATCCAAATCAGGAAATGTCTTTAAACGCTTTGCTATTTGCTGAGGAGACCATAAACAACGGATCGCTTCAACAATAAATTTCCAGAGGATTGAATCGATTTTGAGTTTTCTGTGACCACGTCTACGTCTAGCGAAGGTGTTATCAGAAGCATATCGAGCTTGATAAACGTCATTGATGCTATTTCTTTTAAGCTCACGATAGATCGTACTAGGATGTCTTTTAATGAGTTCAGCAAATTTTCTGGCTGAAAAGCCTTCTTTTCTTGACTCAAGCATTAATGCAGTACGATCTTCAAAGTTAAGATGATGGTATGACAATTTTATATACTCCATAAACCCTTTAAATTAATTAGGTGGTTTATGTCGCACTTCAAGTTTTACTCTGCCATTATTTAAATTTCTAAAATGATTGTTTGAATAAGAACTTTTAATATTTTTATTAATTTTTTCTGCTAATAGTAAGTATTTTGGCATTTCTATCTCCTTATTAATTATTTGTAAAATATAAGTATAAGTTGAAAGCTATAAAAATAAGTTTTTAATTTTTATTAAATTGTTTCTGTATTTTTAATTTTAATTGATAAATTATGTGCAATATAACTGTTTTATAGATTTAAAATGTGATTTGTTTGGGATTTTATTCTGATTAAATTGGTAGGTATTCTTTAATCTTATTTAAGGGTAATTAATTAAGTTTTATATTAAATAGGCTCAATATTTAAAATTTTGAGCCTATTTAATTTTTAATATTCACTTAAGACTAAAATTAAAAATTCACATCTTAAGTCAATTTTGGGAAATTCTTGATTTTATGAATTTTCCCACATTTTCTGCATTCTTTAATTTCGTCATGAGTAATATCAAAGTCATATTCCCAGACATGAATACAAAAAACTTGTCTAAGGTTGTGGAGCATAGACACCTCCTTATAAAAAACCAACTCATTAGTAAGTTCTTTATGAATGCAGTTCGATTATTTTGATGACTTTTCCTCTTTAGCTTTATCATCCTTGTGTTTACAGCAGTAACCGAAAACAGCACCAGCACTAAAGAAAAACATAGCTTTGAGCATACTTATCTCCAAACGATAGTTAAGTAAGTTTAAAATTAACATTGAAGGTTGTATCTGTTTTTAGGCCAATGAGACTGATTCTGTGCGTTATGCAAACTTTTGTGAAAAGTTATAACAATATATTTTTTATGAATAAGGTGGGTAAAATTAAAAAACCGCCCCAGTAGGCGGTTGCTGAATTTACAGCGAGATATAGAAGTGTAGTGGACGATCACTTCTATATTTTTTATGTACTTATTTTTCTTGGCTTATAATTTTATTAAAAGCATCTGATTTGAAATAATTAATGATCATCTCTCCATCATCTTGTGTAGAAGATGATACTTTGGGTGGTTCCTCATAATTAAACTTAAAGTCTGGAGGAATAAATTTTGAGATCGGCGGAAGCTTCGCCTCACCTCCTGTCGTAATTCTTTCAATAAAACCCGCGAGCCAAAGTATATATTCGTCTTTATTTTTATATTTAGGCATAAGGCTCATGTCTAACTTAATGGCACATTCCTCTAAGGGCTTGGTTAGGCATTCCTCAAAATCTATAAAATTGTATTTAAGTTTAAATTTGGTGCCTTTAATTTCATTACGAATTACACGAACTAATTGATTTAAGTTTTCTGCCGAGCTTTCTGAAAATAAATTTTTGTCCTCAATCTTTTTATATACATTCTCAGCGATGATTAAATATTGTGGCATCTCTATTTTCTCCCTTTTATTATTAAGCTACTCACTCAGCCCTTTAAGGAAGTATGATAGATATCATGTTTTCTAATGTAATTGTTGTACTGCCAATTGTAATTAGTGTGTTTTTGTGAAACCTGCAAGCATAACCATCCGAAAAAATTAAATTTAATGCAAACTAAGTCTCATTTTTTAAAAATTCTTTAGTCAAACAATATGTTTAGTTCATTCAGAGTTGGAAGTTCATCGTAAGATTCATCTGCATCTACTGTATTTACCCAATTTGACTTTGAAACGATACAAAAATTAAGCTTTTTTAGCACAACAATATCTTTGTCTAATAAACCTAATGGAATCCATATAAAATCAGTAGTGCCTACTAAGTTAGGTACTGGTGATCCACATTGACTGCAAAATGAAGATGTGAAGCCTGTTTCTTTTTTATAGGTGCGGACAAGTTCTAAACCTGATAACCATTCAAATTTATCCTTATTTACTAATGTTGCTGCATTTGCCCCCGTTCCAGTTTGTTTGCGGCAGAGACTACAGTGGCAATGATAGACCGTGTTTATTTCGTTAGTAACTGAAAATTTGACTTCATTGCATAGACAAGAACCCACGTGACTCATCTCAAGCATCCTTAAAAAAATAATATTGAATATAGCATTAGGCATAAAAGGGTTAAATTTTACTTTATATTTTTTAATGGATATGTTTTCTAAGAAGTGCCAATAAATATAAGGAATTGCTAGCGTTGAGGCTTGGCAGAATGTATTTATAACGTTTAATATGAATTTTGACATATAAATTGAATATAAAAATGCTGAGATGTGTTTATCTTGGATGCGACTTTAAAAGCTTACATGATTAATCAAATCTATCAGCAGTATAGTAGTATGGCATTAAATGCTTGGGGCTTTACACATACACCTTCGTATAACGGTACATACGACCCTGATGAGAATGATATAGTGACGAATAGCTTTAATTGGTTGAATGATGAGCAAGCTACAAAAAAAACAGAACAAGGACTGACTGCTTTTGTGGCATTAGATGATGCCTTTATCAGTATCGCTTCTCGTATGTATCTAATTAGAAATGCAAAAGAAAAAATCGATTTACAATATTATATTTGGACAAATGATTTTGTTGGAAACTTAATGCTGCACGAGTTACTAACAGCGGCAGATCGTGGCGTAAAAATCCGCTTACTTATTGATGATCAAAATGGAGTAAAGCTGGATGGAGTTCTTAGAAGCCTTCTCCACCACCCCAATTTTGAAATTCGATTGTTTAATCCATACAAGTTTAGATATTTAAGAATTTTAGACTATATTTTTCGGTTCAAAAAAGTAAACCATCGCATGCATAATAAGTTAATTATTGCAGATGGCGTGATTGCGGTAACAGGCGGTCGAAATATTAGTAGTGAGTATTTTGATGCAAGTAGTAAGTTTCAGTTTACAGATCTAGATATTTTATTTTATGGACATACCGTACAACATGCACAGTCTGTCTTTAATGATTTTTGGCAAAGTGATTTAAGTCAAAATGCTACTGAGCTGGTGGGAACATGTGCTGTTCACCATTTGCAAACACTAAGGCAGCACTACCATGATTTAATTCATGAAAGTGAAAATCATACTCAAACTGAAGATAAGCTTTACGATGCTCAAAGCTATTTAAAAGAACTTTTAGAGCACTATCCAATCCAGTGGTCAAAAGCATATTTTGTTGCTGATTCACCTAAAAAAATCTTAGGACTGGCCGCTAAAGAAGAAATGCTGTATGGGCAAGTCCTGAAGATTATGGGTGAACCAAAGCAGCATATCGAATTAGCTTCTGCTTATTTTGTTCCTACCCAACAAGGCACTTACTATTTAAAACAACTCAAGGTACAAGGTGTTAAAGTCAGGGTTTTAACCAACTCATTTGCTGCAAATGATGTGGCAATTGTGCATGCTTTTTATAGTCAATATCGAGTTGAGATGCTCAAAAGTGGTGTAGAACTATTTGAGTTTAAGCCCTTTTTAGAACGCAGACGCAGAACTTGGTATGAAGTAGTGACTGGAAGTGTGATCCCTGCTAAAGGTAAAAATAAATCGAGCTTACATGCCAAGTTTTTTGATGTAGACGGTAAAGTATTTATTGGTTCGTTTAACTTTGATCCACGTTCGACTTATTTAAATACTGAGGTCGGTCTGGTTATTGAATCGAGACAATTACAAGCGCAAATTTCAGTCTTGCTCGATCAGCACTTACCTCAAGTTGCTTACCAGCTTAAGTTAAATAGTGAAGGAAAGATCATTTGGTTAGATTATCAGTCGGATGGAAAGATTGTTGAATATGAAAAAGACCCAGATACGAGCCTTTTCCAACGTACTATGATTAAAGCTGTTTCATATTTACCAGTTGAATGGATGATGTAACAGCATTTCAAGTTTACTTATAAAATGCCTATCTCTTTAAAGAATTTTTGATAAGCCTCTGCTTTCTTCTCTAGCGCTAATGGATATGCTCTAGAAGAAGATGGTAGACGGTATAAATTGATGTTACGTCCTGCAAAGTAAGTCGAGGTAGACATTCCTATAAGCGGTTTATCGGTGTGTTCTGGTAAAACTGAAATTAAAGTATCAGTCGCTTTATCGCCTGTGGTCATAATGGTTTGACATAGAGGAATCTGCTGAAGTAAAACTGCAAGATCTGTTGGTGTTACTATTTCAAGAAATTTATCTGCGGCATTCCCCTTTAACCGCTTAATTTGATAAGCAGTATCAAAGATTGCAATACCAGTTTCAATCAAGAATTTTCGAATACGTTCTTCATTAAAATTTTTTTGGCTTTCACTTAAAAAGTGTGTTTTATCTTGGAAAAAGATCAAACCGAAAATACGCCACATATCATTTTGGAAATTGGGATAGTAAAAATCCATCTTCCATTTATTACGTGGCGGTGGAAAACTGCCTAACATCAATAAACGGGTATTTTCCGGTAAAAATGGCTCAAGTGGATGGGTTTCTATCTCAATTATCATAAAAAATCAGTATTTACTTAAAAAATTTTATAAACAAATTAACCTATTTTTTAGTTAATCACGAGTCATGAAATGCAATTTCTCTAGATTAAAGCGTTAAAGGTTGTACAAAAGCGATCATTATTGAGGAATGCTTATTTTAAAAATGCTATGTGAGTGTTGATTTAAATAATCGACTTGACCTTTATGGGCAATGACAAGGGCTTGTACAACCGAAAGACCTAACCCAGTGCCGCCTAATTCTTTATTTCTTGATTGTTCTAACCTGAAAAAAGGGTTAAATAAATCTTTACGATGCTCAGCTGAAATGCCTGGTCCTTCATCTTCTATTTCAAGAATCCAGTTAGTTTGTTCTTGTCTCGTTGAAACAATTAACTTTCCCGGATTTGCATAACGTGTAGCGTTATCCAGTAAAGCAATTAAAATCTGTTCAATTCGCCGTTGATCACACTCAACTTTTGGCGCTTCAATATCGAAAATGACTTTAAGCTGAGCTTTTTCTAATTTTTCTTCAAACATGTGCACGACTTTGTGAGCAGTTTCATTAAAACAAATCGTTTCGAGGTTAAGTCTAAGCTGTTGGTTTTCAAAAAGACTCAATGTACGTAAATCTTCGACTAGGTTTGAAAGACCTTCTACTTGATTCAGTAAATTTTTAAATAAAATGGGGTCAGCTTCAAAAACACCATCAATAATCCCCTGCAACCTACCTTGCAAAATGGTGACTGGCGTTCTTAACTCATGTGCAATTGCGGCATTCCAGACATGAGCATTTTCAACTGAGGTCTCTAGTTTTTGAGCCATATCATTAAAATTATCCATGAGCTCACCAATTTCAGAAGAATGATGCGTCGGTTTTTCAACTCGTGCACTTAAATCCCCATGACTAATTTTCTTGGCTGCATCTGCTAATAGATTAATAGGCACAATAAAGCGTTGAGCAAGCTTGATGCCTAAAATAATTGATAATGCTGTGCCAAACAAAAGCACGGCGAATAACCATATACCATCTAGATAGTGGAAAAACTCATCACTTTCTTTCAGCTTTTCGAGAGATATAAGCCCTACTTCAATTGCAACATAGTAGGTGCCATAACCTAAAATTAGCGAACTCAGCGTAACACTTAGGCTGGTAAAGCTCAGTACAATAATCAGTTGTTTACTAATGCCTGTTTTATTTTTCATGTGGATGATCCAACCTGTAGCCTACACCGCGAACATTGATGAGCATATTTCGTAAACCCAGATCTTCTATTTTCTTTCGTAGCTTACTGACATGACTATCGACCGTACGTTCTAATGCATCTCGATCTGGTAGACACTGATTCATGAGTTCTGAACGGGTAAAGACTTTATGAGGATGAGGCAACATCAGTAATAAAATTTTGTACTCAGTTAGAGTTAAATTGAGTGCTTGTTTTTGATCCCCCGAATGGATATAAGCAGTATGAATTTCGGTATTCACCTCAATATTTTTATAAATCAGATTTCGGTTAGGAGCTTGCTGATTTTGTTGAGTACGTCTTAGTACTGCTTGTACACGTGCGACCACTTCATTTGGATTAAACGGTTTTACGACAAAGTCGTCTGCTCCAATTCTTAAAGCCATGACTTTATCAATTTCTTGATCTAAAGCCGTAAGCATAATGACTGGTGTTGCTGCTTTCTGCCGAATTTTATTCAGTACTTCCCATCCGCTCAGTTCCGGCATTTTTATATCGAGAATCACCAGATCAATAGGCTGCGCTGCGTGTATTTCAATTGCCTGCTTACCATTCATGGCCCGTACAACACGCATACCTTCACGCTTAAGATAATGTTCAATAATATCGCCAATATCATATTCATCTTCTACAACAAGAATAAGCTTATCCTGACAATTAAACGTAAAGGTTGACTCGAACATAGCAATAAGACGCGGGAAAAATTTGATTTATCATACGCGTATTTTTTGATAGATCTCCACACTTTTTCCACATATTCGTGATTTTGGTTACACACACATCAAAAATAATGCCAGCATCTAGAAGTCCATTAGGTGTTATAAAAGTGCAAAAGCATTTTTTAGTTCCATTCGTTTTATCTTTCGTTTTTGTGTTAAACGGCTGTGGCAATGAACAAGTAAGTGATCAAACACAAGTATCTACGGCTAAGGTTACCATTATTTCAATTCAACCGCAGTCTATTAACTTAAGTGAAAATCTACCAGCGCGCGTTCAAGCTTTCAGAACTGCCGAAATTCGTCCTCAAGTTGGCGGTATTATCGAAAAAGTTTTATTCGCTCAAGGTAGTGAAGTTAAAGCTGGACAACCTCTATACAAAATAAACTCAGAAACATTTGAGGCTGATGTAAATAGTAATCGAGCGGGTTTAAATAAAGCTGAAGCAGAAGTAAACCGCCTAAAAATACAACTTGAGCGTTATCAGCAACTTTTACCAAGTAATGCGATTAGTAAACAAGAAGTAAGTAATGCCGAAGCACAATATCGACAAGCGATTGCAGATGTTGCTCAAATGAAAGCATTATTAGCTCGACAAAATCTTAATTTACAGTATGCGACAGTGCGAGCACCGATTTCCGGACGTATTGGTAAATCGTTCGTAACAGAAGGCGCTTTGGTTAGTCAGGCTGATAGCAATACTATGGCGACCATTCAACAAATTGACCGCGTTTATGTCGATGTAAAGCAGTCTATTGGGGAATATGAGCGTTTACAGGCAGCTCTACAAAGTGGAGAGTTATCTGCCAACAATCAAAAAGCTGTACAGATTTTGAATAGTTTGGGACAGTCCTATAACGTTGCAGCAAAAATGCTGTTTGAAGATATTAATGTGGACCCTGAAACTGGGGATGTCACCATTCGTATTGAAGTGACCAATCCTGAAAGAAAATTACTGCCGGGTATGTATGTCCGCGTTAATATTGAGCGTGCTTCGGTTCCTCAGGCCTTACTCGTGCCAGAACAAGCTATTCAGCGCAATATGAATGGCGATCCTCAAGTTTATGTAGTGAATGCCAAAGGTGGCGCAGATGTTCGCTCAGTAGAGTTAGGGCAACAATATGAGCAGTTTTATCTCATCAATAAAGGGCTGAAAGCAGGCGACAAAGTTGTTGTTGAAGGCATAGAGCGTATCCAACCCAACCAAAAACTGGCAATTTCAGCATGGAAAGCGGCCTCAACAGAAAATACGGTGAAGCAAGGAGATGCTAAATGATGTCTCAATTCTTTATTCGCCGTCCTGTTTTTGCATGGGTAATTGCAATTTTTATTATTCTATTTGGTGTACTGAGTATTCCAAAGTTACCTATTGCACGCTTTCCGAGTGTTGCGCCACCCGAAGTGAACATTACAGCAAGCTATCCGGGCGCTACTCCCAAAACGATTAATGATAGTGTGATTACCCTCATTGAACGCGAAATGTCAGGAGTAAAAAACTTACTCTACTATAGTGCTACAACGGATTCGTCAGGAACCGCTGAAATTACCGCGACATTTAAACCCGGTACCGATGTGGATATGGCACAAGTCGACGTACAAAACAAAATTAAAGCGGTTGAAGCACGCTTACCCCAAGTCGTCCGCCAACAAGGCTTAGCTGTAGAGGCATCTTCCTCAGGCTTTTTAATGCTTGTTGGTTTAAACTCACCTAACCATCGTTATTCAGAAGTCGATTTGAGTGATTATCTGGTTCGTAATGTGGTCGAAGAGCTTAAACGTGTTGAAGGTGTCGGAAAAATTCAGTCATTCGGTGCTGAAAAAGCGATGCGAATTTGGGTAGATCCAAATAAATTAGTTTCTTATGGTCTATCGATTAGTGATGTAAATAATGCGATTCGTAACAATAATATCGATATTGCACCAGGTCGACTTGGTGATCGCCCTCTAGTTAATGGTCAATTAATTACTATACCTTTATCCGCTCAAGGACAGCTTGAAAATGTAGAGCAGTTCAAAAATATTAGTCTAAAGAGCAATATTAGTGGTGCCACTATTAAGTTGTCGGATGTAGCCGATGTAGAAATGGGTGCTCAGTCATATAATTTTGCGATTTTAGAAAATGGTAAACCTGCAACAGCTGCAGCTATTCAGTTGAGCCCTGGTGCAAATGCAGTAAAAACAGCAGATGCGGTAAAACAGAAACTCGAAGAGCTAAAAGTAAATTTACCTGAAGGCATGCAATTTAGCATTCCTTACGATACTGCTCCTTTTGTTAAAATTTCGATAGAAAAGGTAGTTCATACATTAATTGAAGCCATGATTTTGGTCTTCATTGTGATGTATTTATTTCTTCATAATGTTCGCTATACCTTAATTCCTGCGATTGTTGCTCCAATTGCTCTGCTTGGTACGTTTACCATCATGCTTTTAACAGGTTACTCAATTAATGTGTTAACCATGTTCGGCATGGTGCTTGCGATCGGGATTATTGTCGATGACGCGATTGTAGTCGTTGAGAATGTAGAACGAATTATGGCAACCGAAGGTCTATCGCCTAAAGAAGCGACTTCCAAAGCCATGACAGAGATTACCAGCCCGATTATTGGTATTACTTTGGTACTAGCAGCCGTATTTTTACCAATGGCTTTAGCAAGTGGCTCAGTCGGTATTATTTACCGCCAATTTACCATTACGATGTCAGTCTCAATTTTATTCTCGGCATTTTTAGCTTTAACACTCACCCCTGCACTTTGTGCAACCTTATTAAAACCTGTTGATGCAAATCATCAAAAGAAAGGTTTTTATGCATGGTTTGATCGTAGCTTTGATAAAGTCACAAAAAAATATGAAGCGATTTTACTTAAAGTCGTTAAACATACTATTCCGACTTTAATTATTTTTGTGGTGATTACAGGTTTAACTTTTGCAGGCATGAAATATTGGCCAACTGCTTTTATGCCAGAGGAAGATCAAGGCTGGTTTTTAACGTCGTTCCAATTACCTTCAGATGCGACTGCTGAACGTACAACAAAAATTGTGAAAGATTTTGAAGGCCATTTAAATGAGCAGTCGGATGTTAAAAGCAATATTTCAATTATGGGTTGGGGATTTAGTGGCGCTGGCCAAAACGTTGCACTCGCTTTTACAACCTTAAAAGATTTTGGTGAGCGTGATAAATCTACTACTGACTATACCAACTTCATAAATGCTGAAATGGCAAACAGTAAAGAAGGTACAACTATGTCTGTACTTCCTCCAGCAATTGATGAATTGGGTACATCTTCAGGCTTTAGTTTGCGTTTACAAGACAAAGCAAATTTAGGAATGCCTGCTTTAATTTCGGCCCAAGAAAAGCTTATGGAAATGGCGGCCCAAAACAAAAAGTTTTATATGGTTTACCCAGAAGGTTTACCTCAAGGTGACAATATTAGCTTGAAAATCGACCGCGAGAAATTAAACACTCTAGGAGTAAGCTTTGCTTCTGTTTCAGATATTATTTCGACCTCAATGGGGTCGATGTATATCAATGATTTTCCAAATCAAGGCAGAATGCAGCAAGTTATTGTTCAAGCCAGTGCAAAATCACGAATGCATTTGAAAGATATCTTGAGTTTGAAGGTTGCAGGCGCAAACGGACAACTGGTGTCTTTATCCGAAGTCGTGATTCCTCAGTGGAATAAGTTGCCGCAGCAATATAACCGCTACAATGGCCGACCATCATTAAGTATCGCTGGAGTGCCTAACATAGGGGTATCTTCAGGTGATGCGATGCGAGAAATGGAAAAGCTGATTGCCAAACTTCCTCAAGGTATTGGTTATGAGTGGACAGGTATTTCACTGCAAGAAAAGCAATCTGAATCTCAAATGGTATTCCTTATTGCTTTATCGATGTTAGTCGTGTTTTTAGTTTTAGCTGCACTTTATGAAAGTTGGTCAATTCCATTATCTGTCATGCTTGTTGTTCCCTTAGGCATCTTTGGTGCGGTAATGGCCATTATGTTAAGAGGAATGCCAAACGATATTTTCTTCAAAATTGGTCTCATCACTATTATTGGTTTATCTGCCAAAAATGCGATCTTAATTGTTGAGTTCGCAAAGATGCTCAAAGAAGAAGGCATGACTTTAATTGAAGCAGCCGTTGCAGCAGCAAAGTTACGTCTACGCCCAATTTTGATGACTTCCCTTGCCTTTACTTGTGGTGTTATCCCATTAGTCATTGCAACTGGAGCAAGTTCGGAAACTCAGCATGCATTAGGTACAGGGGTATTTGGAGGTATGATATCTGCCACCATCTTGGCCATCTTTTTTGTTCCCGTGTTCTTTATTTTTGTGTTGGGCGCCGCAGAGAAACTATTTTCCAAAAAGAAAATTAATTCTTAGTTAAATGGATTGAGGCGAAACGTATCTATGTTTCGCCTCAATGACTTAGAAATATAAAAAATGTACTTACAGAAAAACGATTAAGAATTAAGGACTTTAAAGACTTTACCTGTTCTAGGATGAGCAAAGCTATTATCTGGATCTAAATTGATGACTTTATCCGAAATCACAATTTTAGAAAGTGGTAACCAGCTCTGTTCCAGTTCAACGTCTACAAAGTTTTTTTCATTGATATTTTCATAAATTTGTTCGACAACAATTTCCATACCACACATACTTTTAGCATTCACTTCTTTTAAGATATGGCGTTTTGACATACTAGTCTCCATTTTTTTATTATCCGCATCGACAATAATAAAGACTCCACTGATACAATATGTAAATTTTAATAATGAAAGTGTTTTCTTTGTTCTAATCATATTTTTGTAATAATTAAATGAATAGTTGAGTGATTATTTAATTTAAATATTATTTTTAAGTTAATCTGTTCAATGTAAATATTACTTATTAAAAAATTTACTTTTAATCAAAATTAAAGGGTTCATTAACTGAACCCTGGCAGAGTAAAACTTGAAGTGCGACATAAACCACCTAATTAATTTAAAGGGTTTATGGAGTATATAAAATTGTCATACCATCATCTTAACTTTGAAGATCGTACTGCATTAATGCTTGAGTCAAGAAAAGAAGGCTTTTCAGCCAGAAAATTTGCTGAACTCATTAAAAGACATCCTAGTACGATCTATCGTGAGCTTAAAAGAAATAGCATCAATGACGTTTATCAAGCTCGATATGCTTCTGATAACACCTTCGCTAGACGTAGACGTGGTCACAGAAAACTCAAAATCGATTCAATCCTCTGGAAATTTATTGTTGAAGCGATCCGTTGTTTATGGTCTCCTCAGCAAATAGCAAAGCGTTTAAAGACATTTCCTGATTTGGATCAAACAATGAATGTAAGCCATACAACGATTTATTCAACGATACGAGCATTACCCAAGGGTGAGTTGAAAAAAGACTTATTATCCTGTCTGCGTCATGAAAATAAAAAGCGAAAAGCTAACGGTGAACCTAAAAAAGATTCTATATTACAGGATATTAAAACTATTCATGAGCGCCCAGCCGAAGTTCAAGAAAGAAAAATACCGGGTCATTGGGAAGCTGATTTAATTAAAGGTAAAGACAATAAAAGTTCGATAGCAACACTTATTGAACGAAATACACGGCTCTGTATCTTGGCAACATTACCTGATGCAAAGGCAGAATCAGTGCGCAAGGCTTTAACTGAAGCTCTGAAATATTTACCTGCAGAACTGCGTAAAACGTTGACCTATGACCGTGGACGCGAGATGTCAGAACATAAAATACTCGAAGAAGATTTAGGCATAGATGTATATTTCTGTGACCCACATTCACCTTGGCAAAAAGGCACATGCGAAAATATGAATGGTTTAATTAGGCAATATTTACCTAAAGGGATTGATTTAAATCAGGCAGATCAGCATTATTTAAATCAAGTTGCCATGTCACTGAATACTCGTCCTAGAAA
>NZ_JAKTIG010000042.1:0-5913 GCF_027855145.1 Acinetobacter sp. AOR18_HL | reverse complement strand
TTTCTAGGACGAGTATTCAGTGACATGGCAACTTGATTTAAATAATGCTGATCTGCCTGATTTAAATCAATCCCTTTAGGTAAATATTGCCTAATTAAACCATTCATATTTTCGCATGTGCCTTTTTGCCAAGGTGAATGTGGGTCACAGAAATATACATCTATGCCTAAATCTTCTTCGAGTATTTTATGTTCTGACATCTCGCGTCCACGGTCATAGGTCAACGTTTTACGCAGTTCTGCAGGTAAATATTTCAGAGCTTCAGTTAAAGCCTTGCGCACTGATTCTGCCTTTGCATCAGGTAATGTTGCCAAGATACAGAGCCGTGTATTTCGTTCAATAAGTGTTGCTATCGAACTTTTATTGTCTTTACCTTTAATTAAATCAGCTTCCCAATGACCCGGTATTTTTCTTTCTTGAACTTCGGCTGGGCGCTCATGAATAGTTTTAATATCCTGTAATATAGAATCTTTTTTAGGTTCACCGTTAGCTTTTCGCTTTTTATTTTCATGACGCAGACAGGATAATAAGTCTTTTTTCAACTCACCCTTGGGTAATGCTCGTATCGTTGAATAAATCGTTGTATGGCTTACATTCATTGTTTGATCCAAATCAGGAAATGTCTTTAAACGCTTTGCTATTTGCTGAGGAGACCATAAACAACGGATCGCTTCAACAATAAATTTCCAGAGGATTGAATCGATTTTGAGTTTTCTGTGACCACGTCTACGTCTAGCGAAGGTGTTATCAGAAGCATATCGAGCTTGATAAACGTCATTGATGCTATTTCTTTTAAGCTCACGATAGATCGTACTAGGATGTCTTTTAATGAGTTCAGCAAATTTTCTGGCTGAAAAGCCTTCTTTTCTTGACTCAAGCATTAATGCAGTACGATCTTCAAAGTTAAGATGATGGTATGACAATTTTATATACTCCATAAACCCTTTAAATTAATTAGGTGGTTTATGTCGCACTTCAAGTTTTACTCTGCCCATCATACATTAATAATGTTATTAAACTTATTTAGTGTTAATTTAGTTTAATAGACAGTGATGAAGTTCACATAAGTTTTATTTAATTTCAAAATAATGTTTTTCAGTCACAAGTTTAATTTTTAAGTTTTTATATAAGCGTTCTTTTGAGTCTTCTAGTGAAGGAACAACTTTTTCTGCAAATTTATCTTCAGTCATCAGTCTTGCATAAGTTTTGTAGCCAATGATTAACTTTTGAGGTTCTTTACCTGTTTGACTAAACTCTTCAATGAGTTTATTGACTTTCTTTGCTGTTAAATCTGCCATCTTTCTTAGCCCCCCTTTAATTCACTATTTTGTTATACGGCTTCTTTGTGACAGAAATATGAACCGTAATTTTTTGTAATTTTCATGTAAATATTAATAATTATAGGTCTATAGCTTACCTACCAGTTCAAAACTAGCAAAGTAATCAACTCAATTATTTGATTTATATTTATTTTATTTAATTTCAATAACTTTTAATTGAAGAGATGTCTCCAAAGAATGAAATATGTTAATCTTTAATTAATAAAAGCTTCATACATATAACAACTGTAAATAAGAGGAATAAGATCATGAATTACCAACATATTATTGTACCAGTAGATGGTTCTGAGATTTCTTTAGCAGCAGCTCGACAAGCAGCTCATATTGCAAAAGCATTTGGTAGTAAATTGACCGCCATTAGTTTGGTTGCGGTAGATCCTTTTAGTGGCGTAGATTTTTATTATATCTCACCTGTTGTAAAAGATTATTTTGTTGAAGCACGTGCTAATGCAGAAAAAACTCTCGCAAAAGTTAAAGCTTTATGTGCTGAAGAAGGCATTGATGCAGAAACTCAAATCATTCAAGGTGAAATTTCTTCAGATGGTATTTTGAAAGCCGTAGAAGACTTAGGTTCTGATTTGATTGTGATTGGTTCGCATGGCCGTAAAGGTTTCCAAAAACTAATTTTGGGAAGCTTTGCTCAAGATGTTTTAAATAGCACCAAGATTCAAGTTTTAGTCGTAAAAGAGTAAAATACTTGAAAGATAAAAGCCCAATCTAATAATTGGGCTTTTTAATAAAATAACTTATAGAAATTTTACACCCACTAAAAAACTCTATAGAATAGTTCACTATTCCATCAATTTCGTGAGTCACGCCAATGAAGTAAGTCTTTTTTCTCATCAATTTTTTCTTTTTTTGATGTGCAAAATAGACTATTTTTGTGATTTACCATCTCTATTAAAAATTATCATTTTCCTATTTTGTACATCCTGTATTTATGAGGTTTTTTATGACTCAGCAGGCATGTGTAATATCGCAACTTACCTTAGAGTTCCCTTCAAAGGTAATGTTTAAGCATCTAAATTTTAGTCTTGAATCGAATCAGGTCTCTGCCCTAATTGGTCGTAATGGCCAAGGCAAATCTTTGCTTATGCAAATGTTAAATGAGACGCTTGCATTAGATTCAGTTGTTACATCAGGGCAAATATCTTGGCATGTAAAACATGCGTATTTACCTCAATTGCATCGTTTGACAGCACTTACAATTGCTGAAGCCTTAGATATTTTAGATATTTACGATGCTTTTAAAAGAGTTGAACAAGGTAATGCCGACTTCGATGATTATGATTTATTGGAAGGTAAATGGGACCTGCCCATTTTATGGAACAATCTCTTACAATCAGCTGGTCTACCAACAGATTTAGATTTCCCAGTTAAAAATTTAAGTGAAGGCCAAAAAACCAAGTTGGCTTTAAGCTGTTTATTTTTAAAATCAGACCACTATCTATTACTTGATGAGCCTAGTAATCATCTAGATCAGGAATCTAGACAATGGTTAATCGATCATTTAAAAAAACATCCGGCAGGTAGTCTTATCATTAGCCATGATCGGAATTTATTAAATGAAGTCGACCATATTTATCATTTAAATGAACATGGTCTACATCACACCACCGGAAACTATGAAAAATTTTATGGGCAGTATCAAACCAATATTGTAGCTCTAGAGCAACCTATTCAACAGAACCAACGTGAAGTTAAACACATGAAGCAAAAGCAACATGATGTATTAATGAAAGCTCAAAAACGTGAGCGTGCTGGAAATAAATTAAGAGAATCAAATTCTCAAGCCAAGATTTTGCTCGACTTTAAAAAGGAACAAGCAGGCCAAAGCATTGCTGCTATACAGTCTCAACACCAACGTCAGATTTCGAACAGTCAAAATGATTTAAAAGATAAGAAATTGCTTCTCGAAACTGTTAAACATCAACATTTTGTCTTCCCGTCTTTTCATAAGAAATCTGGTGAAATTCTGCGGATTAAAAAGTTGAAACTGAAACATGGTACTCAAAAACCCATCGATCTAGCTGTACAAGCAGCTCAAAAAATTCACATAACAGGACAAAATGGTATTGGAAAATCAACTTTACTTAAGGCAATTCATGCACAAAACAATCAACCCTGTGACAGCATTCACTTATCTGTAGAGTGTTTCTACCTCGACCAGAACTTTAGCTTTTTGTGTGATGAAATCAATGTTATTGAAAATTTATCTCACATGAATAATGAACTTTCAGAACTCGAATGGAGAAATTTGCTAGGTCAACTTCGAATTCGTGGGGATAAAGGTACCCAACTATTGTCTCAGTTAAGTGGTGGTGAAAAATTAAAAGTAGCTTTATTAGCTCTTAGCCAGTTAAACCCTGCACCTGAACTTCTGTTATTAGATGAACCAGAAAATCACTTGGATATTGAATCTAGGGAGTTACTCGCTCATGCAATTCAGAGTTATGAAGGTGCGTTATTGCTCGTTTCACACGATCAACTGTTTGTTGAAAGCTCGGGCATTCATGAGTCATTTTCCTTAACGTAATAGTTAGTAATATACCAAGTTTCAAATTTACTAGTTCTCATTTGAGAGCTAGTAAATTTCATCAGTTATTATTGTTTCACTTTGCTTAATAACTCGAGCTCTAAAGTATATTTGACAGTTTTATTTTTACGAGCACTATTACGCATTTGATAAACTTGAATAATATAATCGCCGTCAACTGGTAAAGTAAGCTCTCCTTTAAAACCTATAGTTGAGCCAATCAATAGTGCATTATCTTTACCTGGTTTTTTACCAGGTGAAAAAATATTTATGTAGGCTAAATTCCCCAGACTATTAATATCAAATTTTAATATTTGGCCTTTTTTTCCATAAATTCTATACTTTACATCATCGTAGCCCTGAAATTTTCCAGTTAAAATGGTATGTGGTGAACTTTGTAAAAAATTAACTTTTTGCTCAGTATTTTTGGCATAGACAGTGAACGAAGTAGCTGAAATAAGCGTAGATAGTAATAATGTTTTAATGATTTTTCTCAACTTATTGACCCTCAAAATTATTTTTAAAGTGATTATATTAAAAATGATTTTTATAAAATTTTACTTTATGTATGAGTTTGATGAGTAGTAGTTGCTTTTTATAACCAGTAACAAATAAAGTATCTTAGAAATCTAAATTATCTTCTTTTCAATAATTATTTAAAAGTTAAAGTATATGGATAATTTATACATCTGGAAGAGTTTTTAATGAATATTATTATTCGTGATGAGCAAGCCGAAGATATTGAAGCCATTGAAAAATTGACAAAAGCAGCTTTTGAAAATGCTGAGCACACAAGTCATACCGAGCATTTTATTGTTAATAGTCTAAGAGCTCACGGACAACTTACTATTTCTCTAGTTGCAATTGAAGATGAGTCTATTATTGGACATATTGCTATTTCTCCGGTTGAGATTAGCTCAGGCGAAATAGGTTGGTATGGTTTAGGTCCTATCTCAGTTCATCCAGATAAACAAGGATGCGGTGTTGGCTCTCTTCTCATCAATAAATCACTAGGAAAATTAAAACAACTTGGCGCTCAAGGATGGGCAGAGTAAAACTTGAAGTGCGACATAAACCACCTAATTAATTTAAAGGGTTTATGGAGTATATAAAATTGTCATACCATCATCTTAACTTTGAAGATCGTACTGCATTAATGCTTGAGTCAAGAAAAGAAGGCTTTTCAGCCAGAAAATTTGCTGAACTCATTAAAAGACATCCTAGTACGATCTATCGTGAGCTTAAAAGAAATAGCATCAATGACGTTTATCAAGCTCGATATGCTTCTGATAACACCTTCGCTAGACGTAGACGTGGTCACAGAAAACTCAAAATCGATTCAATCCTCTGGAAATTTATTGTTGAAGCGATCCGTTGTTTATGGTCTCCTCAGCAAATAGCAAAGCGTTTAAAGACATTTCCTGATTTGGATCAAACAATGAATGTAAGCCATACAACGATTTATTCAACGATACGAGCATTACCCAAGGGTGAGTTGAAAAAAGACTTATTATCCTGTCTGCGTCATGAAAATAAAAAGCGAAAAGCTAACGGTGAACCTAAAAAAGATTCTATATTACAGGATATTAAAACTATTCATGAGCGCCCAGCCGAAGTTCAAGAAAGAAAAATACCGGGTCATTGGGAAGCTGATTTAATTAAAGGTAAAGACAATAAAAGTTCGATAGCAACACTTATTGAACGAAATACACGGCTCTGTATCTTGGCAACATTACCTGATGCAAAGGCAGAATCAGTGCGCAAGGCTTTAACTGAAGCTCTGAAATATTTACCTGCAGAACTGCGTAAAACGTTGACCTATGACCGTGGACGCGAGATGTCAGAACATAAAATACTCGAAGAAGATTTAGGCATAGATGTATATTTCTGTGACCCACATTCACCTTGGCAAAAAGGCACATGCGAAAATATGAATGGTTTAATTAGGCAATATTTACCTAAAGGGATTGATTTAAATCAGGCAGATCAGCATTATTTAAATCAAGTTGCCATGTCACTGAATACTCGTCCTAGAAA
>NZ_JAKTIG010000041.1:0-3161 GCF_027855145.1 Acinetobacter sp. AOR18_HL | reverse complement strand
TTTCTAGGACGAGTATTCAGTGACATGGCAACTTGATTTAAATAATGCTGATCTGCCTGATTTAAATCAATCCCTTTAGGTAAATATTGCCTAATTAAACCATTCATATTTTCGCATGTGCCTTTTTGCCAAGGTGAATGTGGGTCACAGAAATATACATCTATGCCTAAATCTTCTTCGAGTATTTTATGTTCTGACATCTCGCGTCCACGGTCATAGGTCAACGTTTTACGCAGTTCTGCAGGTAAATATTTCAGAGCTTCAGTTAAAGCCTTGCGCACTGATTCTGCCTTTGCATCAGGTAATGTTGCCAAGATACAGAGCCGTGTATTTCGTTCAATAAGTGTTGCTATCGAACTTTTATTGTCTTTACCTTTAATTAAATCAGCTTCCCAATGACCCGGTATTTTTCTTTCTTGAACTTCGGCTGGGCGCTCATGAATAGTTTTAATATCCTGTAATATAGAATCTTTTTTAGGTTCACCGTTAGCTTTTCGCTTTTTATTTTCATGACGCAGACAGGATAATAAGTCTTTTTTCAACTCACCCTTGGGTAATGCTCGTATCGTTGAATAAATCGTTGTATGGCTTACATTCATTGTTTGATCCAAATCAGGAAATGTCTTTAAACGCTTTGCTATTTGCTGAGGAGACCATAAACAACGGATCGCTTCAACAATAAATTTCCAGAGGATTGAATCGATTTTGAGTTTTCTGTGACCACGTCTACGTCTAGCGAAGGTGTTATCAGAAGCATATCGAGCTTGATAAACGTCATTGATGCTATTTCTTTTAAGCTCACGATAGATCGTACTAGGATGTCTTTTAATGAGTTCAGCAAATTTTCTGGCTGAAAAGCCTTCTTTTCTTGACTCAAGCATTAATGCAGTACGATCTTCAAAGTTAAGATGATGGTATGACAATTTTATATACTCCATAAACCCTTTAAATTAATTAGGTGGTTTATGTCGCACTTCAAGTTTTACTCTGCCCTTCTTAACCAGAATAATCCTAAAGAAATTAAAATTGTTGGAATGGATGAAGTAAAAAAATTTACCAATAGTAGTGACAATAAAATCAATGGTAAGATCAAAAATTAATAGAAAGAGTAAAATAATGAAAATTTGTATAGGTGGTGATCTCAACGGTCAGGTTGTTGAGAAAGATGTTTATTCATTTAAAGCTGCTGAAATTGATCCAGAGAAGAAGTCAGAATATTTCATTCAAAGTTATATTCTTGGAGATAAGCGATTAAGGTTTTGGATTTGTTTTGATATAGATTTTCATGAAGCCTCACAAATCGTTGAAAAAATAATTAGAGGCCAAAATTAATAATTCAGAAAAGTTGATATTATTTTTAATTTATATTAAATTATGAGAACTGGTTAACGCTTTAGTTTTTGTAGTTTATAGTCCGCAACTTCCCCAAGGTGCGGACTTTTTTTATTTATATAGAAATGATAAATTTTATCTTCATTTAAGGGGGAATTATGTTTAAGAATAACCGTCATAATCAACATTACATTGCTCAAGTAGAGCAAAAACTAAACTCAATTGATCCGACACGCGATAAAAAGAAAAGGAGAATTTTTGAATATGAGCTTCAAGATAGGGAGAAACTAAAATACAAACTCACAGACCCAAATGGAGTAAAAATTGAGAGTAATTTAAGTGCAAATGATTTGTATTCTTTTGAACTTTTTTCAGATAAAACAACAAGTAATTTCGAAATTTTTTTTGGAAGATATGAAAACAATATTGAGAAACTTACGTCTGAGTTAATTACTAAATTACAAAATCGAGAGAACATTGATAAAGAACTATTACATAAACTTGTTTTTGCTAAATTATTAAATTTTATTAGAAATCCTTTTAGTATTGAAAAAGTAATTAATACATTTGGTAAGTGCGCTGATCTTAAGCCTGTAGATGCTGTTTTATTAGCTGAATATGAGAAATTAGAAATCAATAATCCATTGATTGATGATAATTTGTTAATTCAATTAAAAGTTACTAGAGAGCAGTTTGTTACTTGGTTGAAAACAATTTTTATTCTTATAGTTATGGAAATAAATGGAAAAACAATTGGAGAATTATTTGTTGAATCAATATTAGATGAGTCAAGTCATACAGTATTGATGAGACTTTATAGCTATGATTCGGAAATATGGCAGAGTAAAACTTGAAGTGCGACATAAACCACCTAATTAATTTAAAGGGTTTATGGAGTATATAAAATTGTCATACCATCATCTTAACTTTGAAGATCGTACTGCATTAATGCTTGAGTCAAGAAAAGAAGGCTTTTCAGCCAGAAAATTTGCTGAACTCATTAAAAGACATCCTAGTACGATCTATCGTGAGCTTAAAAGAAATAGCATCAATGACGTTTATCAAGCTCGATATGCTTCTGATAACACCTTCGCTAGACGTAGACGTGGTCACAGAAAACTCAAAATCGATTCAATCCTCTGGAAATTTATTGTTGAAGCGATCCGTTGTTTATGGTCTCCTCAGCAAATAGCAAAGCGTTTAAAGACATTTCCTGATTTGGATCAAACAATGAATGTAAGCCATACAACGATTTATTCAACGATACGAGCATTACCCAAGGGTGAGTTGAAAAAAGACTTATTATCCTGTCTGCGTCATGAAAATAAAAAGCGAAAAGCTAACGGTGAACCTAAAAAAGATTCTATATTACAGGATATTAAAACTATTCATGAGCGCCCAGCCGAAGTTCAAGAAAGAAAAATACCGGGTCATTGGGAAGCTGATTTAATTAAAGGTAAAGACAATAAAAGTTCGATAGCAACACTTATTGAACGAAATACACGGCTCTGTATCTTGGCAACATTACCTGATGCAAAGGCAGAATCAGTGCGCAAGGCTTTAACTGAAGCTCTGAAATATTTACCTGCAGAACTGCGTAAAACGTTGACCTATGACCGTGGACGCGAGATGTCAGAACATAAAATACTCGAAGAAGATTTAGGCATAGATGTATATTTCTGTGACCCACATTCACCTTGGCAAAAAGGCACATGCGAAAATATGAATGGTTTAATTAGGCAATATTTACCTAAAGGGATTGATTTAAATCAGGCAGATCAGCATTATTTAAATCAAGTTGCCATGTCACTGAATACTCGTCCTAGAAA
>NZ_JAKTIG010000040.1:0-38287 GCF_027855145.1 Acinetobacter sp. AOR18_HL | reverse complement strand
TTTCTAGGACGAGTATTCAGTGACATGGCAACTTGATTTAAATAATGCTGATCTGCCTGATTTAAATCAATCCCTTTAGGTAAATATTGCCTAATTAAACCATTCATATTTTCGCATGTGCCTTTTTGCCAAGGTGAATGTGGGTCACAGAAATATACATCTATGCCTAAATCTTCTTCGAGTATTTTATGTTCTGACATCTCGCGTCCACGGTCATAGGTCAACGTTTTACGCAGTTCTGCAGGTAAATATTTCAGAGCTTCAGTTAAAGCCTTGCGCACTGATTCTGCCTTTGCATCAGGTAATGTTGCCAAGATACAGAGCCGTGTATTTCGTTCAATAAGTGTTGCTATCGAACTTTTATTGTCTTTACCTTTAATTAAATCAGCTTCCCAATGACCCGGTATTTTTCTTTCTTGAACTTCGGCTGGGCGCTCATGAATAGTTTTAATATCCTGTAATATAGAATCTTTTTTAGGTTCACCGTTAGCTTTTCGCTTTTTATTTTCATGACGCAGACAGGATAATAAGTCTTTTTTCAACTCACCCTTGGGTAATGCTCGTATCGTTGAATAAATCGTTGTATGGCTTACATTCATTGTTTGATCCAAATCAGGAAATGTCTTTAAACGCTTTGCTATTTGCTGAGGAGACCATAAACAACGGATCGCTTCAACAATAAATTTCCAGAGGATTGAATCGATTTTGAGTTTTCTGTGACCACGTCTACGTCTAGCGAAGGTGTTATCAGAAGCATATCGAGCTTGATAAACGTCATTGATGCTATTTCTTTTAAGCTCACGATAGATCGTACTAGGATGTCTTTTAATGAGTTCAGCAAATTTTCTGGCTGAAAAGCCTTCTTTTCTTGACTCAAGCATTAATGCAGTACGATCTTCAAAGTTAAGATGATGGTATGACAATTTTATATACTCCATAAACCCTTTAAATTAATTAGGTGGTTTATGTCGCACTTCAAGTTTTACTCTGCCCTGGCTTATTAAGAAAAAATATAAACATGTCCGTTATGCGGATGATCTGATATTTTTTCTTGATTCCGAGCAGCAATGTAAAGAGGTATTTGAATTAGTTTTCAAAGAATTGAATAACCTAGGTTTAACACTTCCGGAAATTGATGCAAAGTCAAAAACACAAATTATTTATGAAAAGGAAACAGTAAATTTTTTAGGATTAGACTTACGATATGAAAATTCAAAATATGACTGGTACATTCCTCCTCATATTATTGAAAATGTTAGAGATAATCTAAATTTTCTGACGGATATCAAAAGTAATATTAAAATGAAACTAAACTTTAGTAAAACTATCACTAGGATGGAGCAGATAGTTTCAGGCTATCAGCATTGTTATAGTGATGCTGATTCCAAAAATTTAAATGATTTTAATAATAGACTACAAATAGAAAAAGAAGATGCAATTAGTTCACTATTCCAAGGGTTAGGAATAGATATTAAGAAAATACATCCCCAATATATGAAATTCTTGTTGGATAGTAACTAAGAAAAATTTTAAGATTTATTCAGTGAATTACTCAACGTTACTTGGCTTACTCGAAATTTTTTTATGATTTCTGCTTTAGTGATCTTTTAATATAGTTTAATCCTTTTTTTGACATTGATTGAATACTCATTTTCATATTTATATCTATCTGTTTTGGTCGTGTCAAAATCGGATGTGATTATTTAAAAAATTAAGTTGAATAAACTCATCGAGTGTTCCAAAATATATTAAACACTAAAATTCTACATGTTTGTATAAGAGGTAGTTTTAATTGATTGATTTTTAAAATATATTGAATTTATAAATTTAGATTGTTTCATTGTTAAATTTTAGGTATATATTATATGAAATAAATAAATTTAATTTTACTACTTATGAATAATATAGATAAATTTAACTTCTCTGCTGACCGTCCAATTCATAAAATTGATGAGGATTTGCTAGGAAGAGCAAAATTTTCGGAAAATTTAGCCGAAGCTATTAGTAACTGGAATGGTAAGGATAGCCTTGTCGTTGCGTTGTATGGAGATTGGGGTGCAGGAAAATCATCAGTAAAAAATATGGCTTTAACATATATTAAGGATAAGTCTTCAAAGCCAATAGTTATTGAGTTTTCACCATGGGAATGGGCGGCGCAAGAAAAAATAACAAAAGCATTTTTTAATGAGATTTCTAAATCGATTGGAAAAGAAAGCTCTTCGGAGAAGAATAAAAAGTTAGCAGATTCATTCAAAAAATATGGTAATTATCTTGCTGCAAGTGAAGTTATTTTGACATCTACATCCAATTCACTCCCATTTATTGTATCTGCAATAGCAGGAATAGGATTTTTCAGTGCATTCCTAAATGACACAAAAATAATTACTTTAATCACTACAGGATTTGTTGCCATAAGTCCTTTTTTGAAATGGGGGGTAGAAAATTTAAAAAGATTAGCTGGGTATTTTGATGAAAAAGCTAAAGACAGTGAAAAAAGTTTGACGGAAATACGAAGTGAATTAAAGGTTGAATTACAAGAGCTTGAAAATCCTATTCTCATAGTTATGGATGACTTAGATAGATTAACTTCTTCAGAATTAAGAATGATTTTTCAACTTATAAAAGCAAATACTGAATTTCCAAATGTAACTTTTCTATTGTTATTTCAAAGAAATATTGTAGAGCAGAGACTCACAGATGCTACTCAATCTGGAAAAGATTACTTAGAAAAAATTATTCAAGTTCCTTTTAATATTCCTCAAGTCTCACAAGAACAAGTACATGAGGTTTTGTTTGATCGTTTAAATAAAATTCTACAATTAGATAAAAATTCTAATTTACAATTTGATCAGGATCGATGGACACAGCTTTATCATGCCGGATTGAAAAATTATTTTAAAAATTTAAGAAATGTATATCGATATACTTCTACGTTAGCATTCCATTTCTCTTTATTAAAGGGACGAACTGTTTTTGAGGCAAATCCAGTAGATTTAATAGCTGTAGAATGTTTGCGTGTGTTTGAGCCAGAGGTCTATAATGAATTGTCAATTTCTAAACATGCATTTACACAATTTCAATCAGTAGGAAGTAGTAGGGAAAATAATAAAGAGGCCTTTAAAATAACAATTAATTCCGTAATATCAAAAACATCAGAAATTAATAGAGAGGGAGTAGAGAAAATATTGAATGAATTATTTCCGACAATTCACTGGATTACGGGTAATTCTTACTATGAATATTCTTCATATAATAATTGGTTTTCAGAAGGTAGAATATGTCATAAAAAAAATTTTGAAAATTATTTTCAATTATCCTTATCTGAAAATGATATTACTAAGTCTGATTTGGTTGATTTTATTGGTTTAACAGCTAATGAAAATTTAATGAAAAGTAAGATTTTAGAGTTAAATGCTAGCCATAAGTTGAAAGAGTTCCTTTCACAATTTGAGTCTTATGAAAATCAAGTGGTTGAAGATTCAGCTATTCCTTATATATCAACATTAATAGACGTAGGAGATTTAGTGAATGATGATGATACAAGTTTTTTTGATATATTCGGTGCTCAATCTTTTATATATCGACTAATTTATAACTTTCTTAGTCGTATTGATAACATAGAAAAACGGGGTGAAATAATATTAGAATGTTTTAAAAAATCAAATGAATTTGTGATGATTGCAAAATTACTTGTATCCGAGCAAACTAAAAGGAATGAAAATAAAGAAATATTATTAGATGATTTTCATTATATTTCAATTAAAGAGCTGTTTGTGAAAAAATTAAAGGTGTTTGCATTTTCTAATAAAGAGAGTTTATTGGAAAATAAGGCACTCTTAACGCTTTTATATCGTTGGAAAGAATGGGGAGAAGTACAGGATATAAATAATTGGATAGATTTAATCTCAACCAATTTTCAAGATTTATTAAAATTCTTATCTCAATGCATTCAGTATAGTACATCTTTTGATGGTAAAGTTAGTAAAAAGCATTATTACATTAAAGTTGGTAATATAAATGATTTCTATGATGTTAAAAAAATTGAACAAATAATCAATAGTGCTGATAAATCGAAATTAAGTACGGAAGAAATATATACGATAAAGCTATTCAATGAAGGTATCGTGAAATTTAGTAATGGTAATGAAGATAATTGGTGAGGACTAAATTATACATCAAATAAATTTAAGAAAGGTCAATTGTGGGCTAACTTATTTTGTGAGTACAAGTTTTTGTTAATTTTTAGTTTTTAAATTTAACATATTACTTAACATTATTGCTTAATTAGTTGTAATTAAATAGTTTATTTTTTATTGGTGGATATATCCGTTCTAATCAAAGTTGCAAAAAAGGCGAGTTTATCTCGCCTTTTTTATTACTCAATTCCAAGCAAACGTATCAGTGCCGTGCCAGCAGCTGCCAAGCAAATCACCAATAACAGCGGTACTTTTTTCCAAACCAAGAACAGTGCTAAGCCAACACCAAATATACGCGCGAACCCCGCAAAATGTTGACCTTCAAAAAATGTTGTCGTCACTGCAATCGCACAGAGCAAAACAGTCGCACCATTTGAGAGTAAAACTTGGTATTTTTCAGAAAAAGAGAACTTGGCACCCAAATGAAAACCAGCGAAACGAATCCCATAGGTTCCAAGTGCTAGTAAGCCGATACCTAAAATAATTAGTAATTGTTGACTCATTTCTTTCTACCAAATATCAAGCCAAAAAGTGAAATCAGAATTGGAAGTCCTGAGGCCAAAAAGGGCGTGGTGATCAGTGCTAAAGTTGATCCGGCAAATGCGGCTTTTCGAGTAGATTTATTCTTTAAAGCATTAAAAGTAAGTGCAATTAAAATCGCTGGGAAAATGGCATCTAAGCCAAATGTTTTAGGGTCTGGAATAGCACTTCCAATAAAATAACCCGCCGTTACACCAAGTGGCCAACTGAGCATAATGCCTATACCACATAACCAGTAAGCAGCTTTTTTCGTCTCAAAATTGGGCTGTGCCATACCAAACAAAACGCTTTCATCGTTCATGATATGTGCCCCAAAATATCGAGAAAATTTGCCTCGTATTAGTTCATTGACTGCAATACCAAAAGGTAGATGTCTTAAATTGACGAGTAGTCCTGCAATTGCCGCTGCAATTGGGCTACCACCTACAGCCAAGAAACCAATAAAGATAAATTCGGCAGTTCCTGCGAGCACAAAAACGGATAGGCAAAGCGGGATCCAGAGCGCTAAGCCATAACTTGCAGCAAGTGAACCTAAAGACATACCAACGACACTCGTCGCTAGGCACACAAAGAAAATCGAGCGGGTAGTGTCTTTACTTAGTTTTTTAATCAGAGAGTATGTGGACATAGCATGATATAACGAACGATTTTCCATTATAATGAATAAGTCTGATCGTTTTGTCAAAACGAACGATCGTTTTTTTTATAGAACGGATGTGGTGAATGTCTCAGCCAATTGAAATTATTGCCAAAGGTTTAACGCGTGAACGTCAAAGAGCAGGGCTTTCATTGGCAGAGGTTGCTCGTCGTGCAGGTGTCGCTAAATCTACACTGTCACAATTAGAGGCAGGGCAAGGTAATCCTAGTATTGAAACTTTATGGGCACTTTGTGTTGCACTGAATATTCCATTTGCACGCTTGATGGAAGAACCAAGTAATCAGGTACAAGTGATTCGCTGTGGCGATGGGCCAACAGTGAGTTCTGAGATTGCCAATTACAAAGCAATTTTGTTAGCGACTTGTCCGCCACATGCGCGCCGAGATGTTTATTTACTAATTGTTGAACCAGGCGAAGATCGTCTTTCAGAACCACATCCAGTGGGCTCTGTGGAGCATATTATTGTGGTTGAAGGTAAAGCTTTGGTGGGCTTAATTGATGAAGCTGTTGAGCTTGGTGTTGGAGACTATATTTGTTATCCAGCTGACCAGAAACATATATTTAGAGCTTTGGAAACAGGCACAAAGGCATTATTAATTTCTGAACAAAACTAAAGAAATTCAATCTGATTAAAATAAAAACTAAAAGCCATTTACCAGCATCCCCTACAAAAAGGGCCAATTTTGCGTATAAATTTTGCAATTGGCTCTCTCTTTTATTACAAAAATGGCTCTCGTTTCTTGAGTGCCGAAACGACAAATTAAAGCTATTGGAAGTATGCATACGGAAGCGCCGGATAAGCTCAGTGAATTTTCTGTTTTAGGAATTGGGCAGAACGGCTAAATTTTTAGGGGATATTTTTTGGCTTCGGAGGATTTCCGAGACTAGCCGATATCCTCCATATATTAAGGAAAATGATATGGCAGCTCATCAAAATGGTTCTGAAGCCAATCACTCCCAAAGTTTAAAACATGGACTTAAATCACGCCACTTAACCATGATCTCGATTGCAGGGGTTATTGGTGGCTCTCTCTTTGTTGGCTCAGGCAGTATTATCTACAACACCGGCCCTGTAGTTTTTCTAACTTATGCTTTAGGTGGCCTCCTAGTTTGGTTCATCATGCGTATGTTAGGCGAAATGGCCGTTTTAAATCCCGACAGTGGCTCTTTTTCAACTTATGCAGACCGTGCGATTGGCCGTTGGGCAGGGTTTTCAATTGGTTGGTTGTACTGGTGTACGCTGGCGATGCTCATGGGCTGGGAAGCTTATGTAGCAGGAAAAATTTTAAATAACTGGTTCCCGTTTATTCCGATCTGGGTTTATATGACCGTCGTCATTGGCGCACTGGTTGTTGTTAATTTACAAAACGTGAAAAACTATGGTGAATTTGAGTTTTGGTTCGCCCTCATCAAAGTCATCGCGATTGTTATTTTCCTTGTGATTGGTAGTTTAGCCATCATGCATTTGTGGCCTTGGGGTAATCCGGCTGCTTCTGGTATTAGTAATTTAACCTCTCAAGGCTTTATGCCAAATGGCGGCTCATCCGTTATCACAGCCTTGCTTGGGGTCATGTTTGCCTACATAGGTGCTGAAATTGTTACGGTAGCGGCAGCAGAGTCGGCAAATCCATCAAAAGAAATTCGTAAAGCATCAAACTCGGTGGTTTGGCGAATTATTTTATTCTACGTTGGTTCAATGTTCGTTGCGGTATGTCTTATTCCTCACAACAATGAACTTTTGAAAGATTCAACTTGGGGAACCTATAGCGTAACGTTGTCTGCACTGGGTATTCCTGGCGCACGCCATATCGTAAACTTTGTGGTTCTAACCTCAGTATGTAGTTGCTTTAACTCAGCTCTTTATACGTGTTCACGTATGTTGTTCTCTTTAGCTAAACGTGGTGATGCACCGAAAAGTTTTGGCTCTGTAAACAGTAAAAGCAGTCCTTGGGTGGGCGTGATTGTGTCATGCTTCTTCTCTGTAATTGCCGTGATTTTAACTGCAACCGAGAGTATGAATGTTTATGACTTTTTCATGCTAACAACAGGTGCAGCCACACTCTATGTTTACCTGACTATTGCTTATTCTCAGCTTCGTATGCGTAAAAAATTAGAGGCTGAAGGCGTAAAAATTGACTTTAAAATGTGGATGTTCCCTTATCTAACTTACGTGGTAATTTTTGCAATTATTGGTGCAATTCTTACCATGTTGATTGAAGGCACCTATTTTAAAGAAGTGATTTACACCACAGCGCTGTTCGGCATTATTGTGTTCTTCGGATTATTGTCTGAAAAACTGGGTTGGGGTAAAGATCGTCGCGCAACCCATTTAACTCATAGTCATGAAGAAAAGTTAGTTTAAATTTTTAAATAAAAAAAGAGCCTTACAAACAGGCTCTTTTTTTATTTGTCTTAATAACAGATGAAAGTTAATTCAGCGTAGGCACGCCTGCTTCACGTAAGCACTGCAGCAAGACGCCAAAAGCCATCACCATATCTTTTTCATTTACACAGGCAAAGCCCATCAGCAGCCCACGTTCTGCATGTGCATGTGATTGCATGTAGTATTGAGATAAGGGACGAACTTTGACACCACGGTCAAGCGCTGTGGCTGCAATCGCGACATCATCGCAAGAGTTTGGCAGTTTTAAAACCAGATGTAATCCTGCTGCTTCATCATATTCATGAATAAATTCGGGGCCAAGATAACGTTGAATTAAGCTCACCAAGTAGTCGCGGCGCTTGCCATAAAGTAGGCGCATACGGCGAATATGCGCTTCATAATGGCCTTCACGAATAAATTCAGCGAGGGCTTTTTGCTCAAGCAAGTGCCCACCACGATAAAGCTCGGCTGCAACAATACGTAGCGGTGAAAATAACGGCTTAGGGACGACCAAATAGCCAATTCTTAAGGATGGATAAATAGTTTTACTAAACGTGCCCATATATAAAACAGGTGCGTTATTTTCTAAGCCTTGCAAAGATGGATAAGGCTGGCCCGAGAAACGGAACTCACTGTCATAGTCATCTTCTACAATCCAGCTATTGTGCTGACGTGCGATTTGAATCAATTGTCTGCGACGATCAAGGCTTAAATGTGAGCCAAGCGGATATTGATGTGATGGTGTGACAAAAATGAGTTTAGGCGGTACTGCCGGATTTTCTTCAGGAATAATGCCTTCAGCGTCGACAGGCATGGGCTGAATATCGAGGCCATTAATCCGTAACGTATTACGCATTCCCCAATAAGCGGGATCTTCAATCCAGACTTTATCTCCCATATCACTCAGTGCACGTGAGACTAAATCAATGGCTTGGTGAATGCCTTCGGTAATAATAATCTGGTCTGCATCGCACTGGACTGAACGCGCAACACGTAGGTAATCTGCCAATGCACTTCGAAGCTCTATGCATCCACCTGCGTTGCTATAAATCAAGCGGTTAATGTCCGGTTCGCGGCTTAAGCGTGCTTGAATACGACTAAAAATATGATGTGGAAACTCGGTAACATCGGGTGCTCCCGGAACAAAAGCTCCCCATTGATGTGGCGAGGCGGCGGCATAGCCTAATAAGTTTGAGCCACGCTGTGAGAGGGCATAGGAACTTTGAATATTTGGGCTAGAAACTACTTTTTTCTTGTTCTGTGTATTTAAAAAACTCTCTGGCAACTTTTCGGCAACCCATGTGCCATGTCCTGTCCGTGCTTCTAAATAGCCTTCGGCCTGTAGTTGTTCGTAGGCACTAAGAACGGTATTTCTCGAAACATGAATTTCACTGGCTAAATCGCGTGATGCAGGTAGACGAGTCTTCGGCTGGATGACTCCATCAATAATGGCACCACGCAGACAACGGAAAAGGCGTTGATGTAGTTTCCCTTCAGTGTCCTGTTGGAGTCGTTGCAGCAAATGATCTCCAAGTAAACTACGCAATTGGCTCTCTCCTACAGTTAAAAAGTGGCTCTCGTCAGTTGCCATCAGACGAGCGAAATTACATGCATAGGCAGTCGTTGTAAAGCACCCTGAAAATTAAGCACAGGATGCAAAAAAACTAAGCTGCAACTGATGATGAAAATATGAGGGAATCAAATGGATACTCAACATTCTGCACTTAACGCACGTAAACAGCAAGCAACTCCACGTGGTGTAGGCGTGATGTGTCAGTGGTATGCGGAAAAAGCTGAAAATGCCACGATTTGGGACAAGGAAGGCAACCAATTTATCGATTTCGCTGGTGGTATTGCAGTTTTAAATACAGGCCATCGCCACCCTAAAGTCATTGCAGCGGTGACTGAACAACTTACTAAATTTACGCATACTGCGTATCAAGTTACGCCTTATGAAAGCTATGTGGCTTTAGCTGAACGTATTAATGAACGCGCGCCAATTGCTGGTCCTGCGAAGGCAGCTTTTTTCACAACAGGTGCAGAAGCAGTTGAAAATGCAGTAAAGATTGCTCGTTGTTACACAGGTCGTCACGGCATTATCACGTTTGGTAACGGTTTCCACGGCCGTTCATTTATGACCATGGCAATGACAGGTAAAACAGCACCTTACAAACGTGATTTCGGTGTTATGCCAGCGGGTGTGTTCCACGCACGTTACCCTGTACCTGCTAAAGGTATTTCAGTAGACGCGGCAATTGAAAGCGTTGAAGATATTTTTAGTGAAGATATTGCTCCACATGATGTTGCGGCAATCGTACTTGAGCCAGTACAAGGGGAAGGCGGTTTCAATGTTGTGCCAGCTGATTTCTTAAAACGTTTACGCTCAATTTGCGACAAGCACGGTATTTTACTTGTCGCTGATGAAGTTCAATCTGGTTTTGCTCGTACTGGTAAGTTATTTGCGATGAACCATTATGAAACTAAAGCAGACCTCATCACGATGGCGAAAAGCTTGGGCGGCGGTTTTCCTATTTCGGGTGTTGTGGGCCGTGCAGAAGTCATGGATGCGCCAAACCCGGGTGGTCTAGGCGGTACTTATGCAGGTAGCCCGATTGCAGTTGCAGCTGCGCATGCTGTGATTGACGCGATTGAAGAAGAAAACTTATGCGACCGTGCCAATGAATTAGGCGCTGAATTAGTTGCTACGCTTAAAGATATTCAGCAAACAACTGGTGACGTCGTAACCGATATTCGTGCATTGGGTTCAATGGTTGCAGTAGAACTTGAGACTGCTGAACAAGCAAAAGTTGTACAAAACTATGCAATGGAAAACGGGTTGTTACTTCTTACTTGTGGTAAATACGGTAATGTAATTCGTTTCTTATATCCATTAACCATTCCTGCTGAGCAATTCCGTCAAGGTCTTGATATCTTGAAACAAGGTTTTGCGACACTAAAAGTAGGTAGTGCAAAAGCAATGGAGCAATCTGCATGATTCAAAATAATTTGCAGTATTTATTAAAACATCCTGATATTTCATTAGAAGCACCTGCATCAAATGACTATATCGAGGTGAATGATGCTGCTACGGGTGAAACTTTGGCATGGGTGAAAACCTATGACCGTGCAGGGGTTGAAGCCGCAATTAACCGTTCGGCAAAAGCGCAAGCTGCTTGGAAAAAGCAAACTGCCTTGGCGCGTGCTGATGTGTTATTGGCATGGTACAACCTCATGCTTGAGCACAAAGAAAATCTGGCACAGATTTTAACGGCTGAGCAAGGTAAACCATTGGCAGAAGCACGTGGTGAAATTGGTTATGCAGCATCATTCATTCGCTGGTTTGCCGAGCAAGCGCGTCGTATTGATGGTGAAGTCTTAACACCTACGTTGCCAAACCAACGTTTGCTTGTGATTAAACAAGCGATTGGGGTAACTGCCGCAATTACGCCGTGGAACTTCCCGGCTGCCATGATTACGCGTAAAGCAGGTCCAGCGATTGCTGCGGGTTGTTCAATGTTGGTTAAACCGGCAGAGCAAACGCCGTTAACCGCCTATGCGCTTGAAGTATTGGCATTACAAGCAGGCTTACCAGCTGATGTTTTAATTAACATTAGTGGTGATGCGGTTGAAGTGGGTAAAACCCTATGTGAAAGCGATATTGTCCGTAAGTTAAGCTTCACAGGTTCAACCCAAGTTGGCCGTATCTTGATGCAACAATGTGCGCCAACCATTAAAAAGCTTTCACTTGAACTTGGTGGTAATGCACCAGTTGTGGTATTTGACGACGCTAATCTTGAACAAGCAGTTCAGGGTATTATGGCAAGTAAATATCGTAACAGCGGTCAAACCTGTGTCTGCGCTAACCGTATTTATGTTCAAGACGGTATTTATGATGCATTAGCAGAGCGTTTGGTTGAAGCCGTGTCTAAGCTTAAAGTTGGCGATGGCCGTCAAGAAGGTTCAACTCAAGGGCCTTTAATTGATGAAGATGCGATTGCAAAAGTTCAGTCTCATATTGCAGATGCAACTGAGAAAGGCGCGACAATTCGTATTGGTGGTCAACGCTCGGCACTTGGTGGCACATTCTTTGAACCGACTGTGTTAACTGGCGTAACGCAAGACATGAAAGTGTCTAAAGAAGAAACTTTTGGTCCGCTTGCACCACTATTCCGCTTTAAAACTGAAGATGAAGCAGTGGCGATGGCGAACGATACCGAGTTTGGTTTAGCTGCTTATTTGTTTACTCAAAGCACAGCTCGTCAATGGCGAGTGGGTGAAGCACTTGAGTACGGTATGGTCGGCATTAACACGGGCGCGATTTCAAATGAAGTTGCTCCGTTTGGTGGCGTAAAACAGTCAGGTCTAGGTCGTGAAGGTTCAAAATTCGGCATCGAAGAATATGTTGAAATGAAATACCTATGCGTAGACTTATCTGAGTAAGGAATAAAGCGAGTTCGTTTTGTTCTGAACGAAAACATACAGTTATGCTGTATGTGATGTTTCACAAAAAACCGGTCATGCCCATTCATGACCGGTTTTTTATTTTAAGTCGATAGATAGCCATCACGACTTTCAGGCAAACGCCTGAGTTCATCAATCAGCGTTTCAATGAGTTTTTCAACCACCAAACGCTGACCTTTTCTTGAAACATATACCAATTGCAACGTACCAATATTCGACTTCCAGTCAGGAAGAATATGTATAAGCGTACCTTTACGAATTTCAGATTCGACGGTTAAAAAAGGAAGGTCGGCAATGCCTAAACCATCCATCACGGCATAATACACACCAGCCAAATCATTACTTTTGATTCGTGGTTGATAAGGCACATCAACCGATTCGCCGTTACGAATATTGCATAAATGCCAAATAGGATTTTGCTTTTGCGTACCTAAGCTAATACTTGGAAAGTCCTGTAATTCTGAATAATATTCAATGATCCGACCTTGCAGTAATTCAGGCGAAGCCACCAAACAATGATCGGTTTTAATCACATCACGAACAATTAAATTCGAATCTTCATTGGGTTCAAAATTGGTACGAATCGCGAGGTCGATGTCATCATGCAAGATATCTACCCGACGGCTTGTTAGCTCGAGTGCGATCTCAACTTTTGGGTAAGTTTTTAAAAACTGATTTAAAATTTTTCTAATTTGAAAATGCATCATTAAAGGTGGGCAACTTACTTTTACCAGACCTTGAGGTTCACTTTTTTGCTTTAATAACACGTTTTCTGCACATTCAACTTGAGTAATAACTTTGCAGCATTCCTCATAAAACTCTTGGCCTAAATCGGTCACTTTAAAATGGCGTGTTGTTCTTTGAATCAGGCTGACATTAAATTTATTTTCAAGGTCAATAATGCGTCGGCTGAGCTTAGATTTACTAATATTTTCGGCTTCACTAGCCGCACTAAAACCGCCGTGTTTTACGACCAAATAAAAATAATAAAAATCATCAAAAGAGCTTATCAATGTCCGATCAATCCATTTAAATTTAAGATTAGAGCGCTTAAGGCACTCTAATCTTGGCAATAGAACTTATTTTTGTGAGGTATTAAAGCTATAGCTGGTCATCAGGTTGCGATAATCAGGAATATGATTTGAGAAGAGTGCACCTAGACCTTCCACATCATTACGCCAGTCGCGGTGTAACTCACACGCCATACCAAACCAAGTCATCAGCTGAGCACCTGCTTTTGACATACGATCCCAAGCAGCATCACGTGTTAATTCGTTGAAAGTACCAGAAGCATCGGTAATCACAAACACTTCAAAACCTTCTGCGAGTGCAGATAAAGCTGGGAATGCCACACAAACCTCAGTTACTACACCTGCAATAATTAATTGTTTTTTACCTGTCGCTTTAACTGCTTTTACAAAGTCTTCATTGTCCCAAGCATTGATTTGACCAGGACGAGGAATAAATGGCGCATCTGGGAAAAGTTCTTTTAATTCTGGAACTAAAGGACCGTTTGGACCGTTTTCAAAACTAGTCGTAAGAATAGTGGGTAAATTAAAATATTTAGCAGCATCAGCAAGTGCTAATACATTGTTTTTAAATTTATCTGGGTCGATATCTCGAACTAAAGAAAGTAAACCTGCTTGATGGTCAACTAAAAGAACCGCAGCATTATCCTTGTCTAAACGCACGTAATCTTGAGCCATTTTTTATGTCCTCGTGTTATCAAAATAAATAATCAAAAATTATTGAGTAGGTCGTTATTGCCTAAAATTATGCTAGTTGAGTTTTATGTCGTGATTAAGTCTAAAAAATAGGATTAAGAATTTTAAAAATAGGACGATCTTAAAAAGAGCACATTAAATTCTATGATTGTCCCATAGATGAAATAATGTGTTGCTAATCCTGATCTATAAACTGCAATTATTGAGGCGTAAAATCAATACCAGTTCAAGAAAATCCTACATATATAGGAGAGATCAGATGAAGAAATTTCTTGGTGCATATCAAAATAACCACATGCATTGGGTGGGTGATGGTTTCCCTGTATATAACCTATTCTCTTATGACCGTTTAGGCCAAACCCTAAGCCCATTTTTGCTACTCGATTATGCAGCGCCTTATACATTCTCGCCAACGACTGAACAGCAAGGTGTCGGTTCGCATCCTCACCGTGGCTTTGAAACAGTGACCATCGCCTACCAAGGTGAGGTGACTCATAAAGATTCAAGCGGCGGCGGCGGAACTATTAAAACCGGTGATGTGCAATGGATGACTGCGGGTGCAGGCGTGTTGCATGAAGAGTTCCATTCTCCTGAATTTGCAGAGCATGGTGGTCTGTTTGAAATGGTGCAATTGTGGGTAAATTTACCTGCTCATTCAAAAATGACGCCTGGAAAATACCAAGCGATTGAAGCGAAAGATATTCCAGACATTGCACTAGACGAGCACGGTAGTCATTTACGTGTGATTGCTGGTGAATATGCAGATGCAAAAGGTGCTGCAACTACATTTAGCCCATTAAATGTATGGGATGGTAAATTGGCTAAAGGCCAAAAACATACCCTCTATGTACCTGAAGGTCACACCACGCTTGTTGTGATATTAGATGGTGCGGTTGTGGTCAATGATGCAAATCGTCTGGAAGGTAAAACCGTTGCGATTTTATCTCGTGAGGGTGTTGAGTTTAGTTTAAATGCAGAAGAAGACACTAAATTTTTAGTGTTGACTGGTCAACCACTCAATGAACCAATCGAAGGTTATGGTCCATTCGTCATGAATACCAAAGCTGAGATTATGGAAGCGATTAATGATTTTAATCGTGGAAAATTCGGTTCAATCATGCAAGAAGCATAAATTACCGAATTGCATTTGAATAACCTCTAAAAACAAAGTAATAAAAAGCCCGCTATCAAGTGTGAATAGCGGGCTTTTTCGCTGTAAAGATTCTGTTTTTATGATGGTTTTCATTGTTGTTGCGGCATTGTTTTATGTGATTTGCTTCTCATTATTATGACTTAATAATATATTAAAAAAAGATTCTTGTAAAACAAATGATATAAAAATAGTTAAATTATCTTATTTTATTTAAAAGATTTTTTTTAAATTTTCAAAAAATATAAGGTTTTATCGGCTTCTCTGATTTTGTAAAAAAATATAAAAACTTGATCTGATTAGTAGCTAAATATTTTCTATATAAATTGATGCAAAAAATAAAAATCTGGTAGTTTTTAATACGGTGTTTTTTTGGGGTATGAGTGATAATCAAAAAAATTCTCGAAAAATGGGACATCATTTTGAATATCGCAATTATTGGCAGTGGAATGGCAGGTCTTGCGGCAGCAAGAATTCTGAAAGATGCAGGGCATACGATCACGATATTTGAAGCACTTCCTGGCCGGGGAATGGATAGCCATAGCATTGAGTTCGATGGTGGAATTATTGATGCACCGCTACGTGTGATGAATCCTCACTTATGGAAAAATACACTCAGCCTTGCTGCTCATTTAGGTATTAAAACCTTTCCAGTTCGTACATATATGTCATGTAGCTGGTTATTCGAAGATCGTACGGAAACATGGTTAACGACTTCTCGTAGCCGTATTGGTAATTTCCCGATTATCAATAACCGTAAAGGCATCCAGCAATATGGCTGGCGTCTTGTGAAAGGGATGTTGCAATTAAAAACTGCGATTCACCAGTTTTTCAAATCTAAAAATCAAGATATTACCCTCGCTGAATTTATTAATCAGAACGATATTGAGGAAGTATTCTGGCATGGTGTGGTTATGCCAGTGCTCTACACAATCTGTACATGTAATCCGAAAACAATTGGCGATTGGCCTGCAAAAAACTTACTTGAGTTTTTACGTCACTTAACTGATGGCGACATGTTGTTGCGCATGAAAGGTGGCACACCAGCATTTGTAGATAGCTTGATTAAAGGCATCGATATCCATAGCGGATCGGCAATTAAGAAAGTTGAGCAACAAGGCGAAAAAGTACTGGTTGAAAACAGCCAAGGTGAACAAAACTTATTTGATCGAGTGATTGTTGCAACGCCAACGTCTAAAATCGATGAGTTTTTAAATCCTGAACAGTTTGCAGAAGATATGAACTTGCTTAAGCAATTCCGCTTTGAACAAGGCGATCTTGTGATTCATACCGATGCGACCGTCATGCCGCCACGCCGTAAAGACTGGTCAGTGTTGAGCTATATGATGGACCGTAAGTTTACGCGTCAGCAATTTACAGTTTGGATGAATGCGGTTGAGCCAACACTCGTGGGTAAAAATCCTGTATTCCAAACTTGGCGTCCAGTGGTTGATATTGACCCTAAAAAAGTTATTTCAAAAGTGACTTTAACGCGTGCGGTTGTAGACTCGCAAACGGTTGCTTTAAACAAAGAATTGCAACAACGTCATTTAGACCCAAACCGTAAAGTATTTTACTGTGGTTCATGGTCGTGCGATGGCTTGCCAATTTTAGAGTCAGCAGTGACTTCTGCCATGCATATTGCTGAAATTTTAGGTGCACCTTTACCATTTATAGGCTTAAAACCTAAGGTGGAAGTTGCCCCAGAACTCGGCTACTAAAATTGTGAAAACAAAAGTTCGAGCAGCTCTCTCTCGACTCATTCCCCATAAATATGCAATTGATGCATCAAGCTTAGGGGATGATGGGGAGCTTGCTTGGACAAATTTGGGTTTTTGGAAAAATACTCAAAACTACCGTGAAGCTTGTTCCCAATTGGCTGACCAGTTGGCACAGGCTGTCAATTTAAATTCAAAAGATCATCTCTTAGATTTAGGCTGTGGACAGGGTGCAAGTTTGTTGCACTGGTTACAGCATTATCAGCCTAAAAGCCTCAGTGCAGTTGACTTACAAGCCCAATGTGTCCATAAAATTCAAAAGCTTATTCCCGAAATAAGCCAGATTTTCTGTGGTTCATTTTTAAATTTAAAACAATTTGAATTTAAACATTGCTTCGATGTAGTGCTCTGTATCGATGCCGCTTATCACAGCAATTTAAATTCATTTCTAGATTCCATCGCTCCAGTTTTAAATTCAAAAGGACGATTAGGTTTTCACTACCTAATGCGTGCCGATTCATGTCAAAACATGACCGCTCTACAAGAACAAAAGCATCGTTATTTACTCAAAGCAGCAAATGTCGCTTGGGATACTGTGCCAAATGAAAAAATGCTCAGATCTACCTTGGAACAACAAGGTTTTGTCGATATTCAAATTGAAGATTTATCTAAGCAAGTGTTACTCGGTTTTTCGCAATATATTCAAAATCAACAAGGACAAAAGCAAAGCCGAGGATTGGCAAATTTTAAAATTCAAATGACTGCAAAGTTATGCCAACAACTCTACCAAAATGGATATGTACGTTATATTCAAATCACAGCAATAAAAAAATAGGATGAGCTATGTCAGCCAAATATCAAGGATCGTGTTTATGTGGAGCTGTGAGCTACCAAAGTGAAGCAGAGCCACGTTATAGCTTTAATTGCCATTGCCGAGATTGCCAAAAGGCAACAGGTTCAGCATATGCACCAATCGCTTTTTTTCACCAGTCTGAATTGAAAGTAAGTGGTGAGCTGAAATATTTTGAGACTTTGGGATCTTCTGGTCGAGCTATTAAAAGAGCATTCTGCCCGACGTGTGGTTCTCAGCTTTTTGGCTTACCTGAAATTGCACCTGAAATGATTTCAATACGTGCAGGTACTTTGGATGACCCGAGTCTCTATCAGCCTAGAGCAGAGGTGTTTGTGAGCCAAGCCTATGCATGGGATACGCTCAACCCAAATCTTAGACATTTTGAAAAAATGATAGAGAAGAGCAAGAAATAAAGCTTAATTAAAAAAGCCAAATATCCCTAAAATAATCACTAAAGTAAGGCTACCAATAGCTAGAAATAATATAGTTTTTCTATATTTTAGCTGCGGCATTTTACTTACAATGAAAATAAGGCAGGCGAGTATGAGCGCTAAGGGCTGAAAAATATTTGATGGCAAAGTAAACATCTCGTTCCTTGTTATTTTAAATTTATTTTAGAAATAAAGTAATAATCTCATTATATCGTCTTCTTATTTAATTGACGAACAGAACTTGTTTATAAATTCATATTTTTATTTCAATGATAGTAAATCAAGTTTTAAATTTAAAAGAACCATGTACGCTTTTTCGTACATACATTCGGGAAATTGGCGTCTTTTTATGACGTGATGAATTGCCTATGATGAACTCATCAGGAACAGGAAGTTCCGAAACGTAAAACAACAATAATAAGTTTAAGCATCAGGACGTGAGGTATTACAGGAAGTGTACCTAGTAACGAAATACGAAAAAAGCCCAACAGGATGTTGGGCTTTTTTCATTTCTTATTAACGAATTTCTTTGCCACCTAAGACAATAGAGTCACAAGGTAGATTGTAAAATCTACAGACAACAAAAAACCCCATAAATCAAATATTCATGAGGTTTGATGATGGTGCCGGCACACGGATTCGAACTGTGGACCTACTGATTACAAGTCAGTTGCTCTACCAACTGAGCTATGCCGGCAACGTGGAGTGAATTTTACAGTTTCTTAAAAAAATTACAAGCCAAAAAATGAGCATTTAAATTTTTTCATATCATTTTTAATTTCTCATATGGTTTAGCCTGAAAAAGTTAGGGTTTCAACACATTAATTCGCTTTCGCGTGTTTTGTATAAATGACTAAAAATATCCCAAGTAACGACAGTACAACGGTTAAGCCAACAATCGCATTCCAGCCACCGTGCAGCCAGAACCAACCGCCTGCCGAGCCGACAATACTTGAACCCATATAGTAAAACAGTAAGTACAGCGAACTAGCATGAGCTTTCGCTTGTTTACTTTCAGCTCCAACAGAACTACTCGTAAGTGAGTGGGTAATAAAGAAGCCTGTGGTAATAAATGCGATGCCAATAATAATGCCGAAAAGAGAAGTGAGGAGGGTCATGAGACTACCCACGATCATAAGCGCAAAGCCACTCATCATCATGGTTTTCTTGCCGAAGCGATCGGCTAAGCTACCTGCCAACGATGAAGACACCATACCAAAGCTATACGACAAGAAAATAAGGCTAATTTGTGTCTGACTGAGTGAATAAGGTGCTCCGCTTAAACGGAAAGTGGCATAATTAAACAAGGTGACAAAAACACTAGTCAGCAAGAACCCAATGGCAAACAGGCGTAATAATTTTGTATTGCTTAAATGAGCACGCCACATTTGCATGTGAAAATCTAAATTTAGCCCTTTTTTCTGCACAAAATTACGCGAAGCAGGCAGTAGTTTTAAAAAGGCAATTGAGCAAATAAAACAGATTGCTCCAAGTAAGCCTAAAGCAGTTCGCCACGAAAAATATTCAACCAAAATACCCATGCCGACACGGCCCATCATGCCACCAAAAGCCGTACCTGCAATATATAAACCCATAGTTTTACCTAGGTGCTCAGGTGCAATTTCTTCGGCAATCCAAGCCATCGTCACTGCGGGAACACCACCGAGCAGTAAACCTTCTAAAGCGCGTGCTATAAGCAAGCTGTGCCAGTTATGGGTAAACATTGAGACAATATTAAGAATTGCTGCACACAGCATTGATGTAAAAATTACACCACGACGGCCAAGGGCTTGTGAAAAAGCACTCGATAGCACAATTGAAATCGCTAAAAAGGCAGTCGTTAATGACAGTGCTAAAGAGCTACTCGCAGGGCTAATTTGGAAACTTTGGCTAAATGCGGGCAGGAGTGGCTGTACACAATAAATCAGTGAGAAACTGGCAAAACCTACGAGGAATAAAGCAAATCCTGCGTGTTTATAGGCTTTAGTCCCTTTATGAATCCACTCACGGGAAAGAACAGAAGTTGCCTCAGTACTTAAGGTACTGGGTGTAGATGAAGAACTCATATCATGACCATGACAGAAAGAAAGTGCAGTGCTTTGGGGGCATACTGCATCGAGAAAATTCGATAAATTAAAATTAGCAATTTGAGTGGTATTTTTCTAATATATTTAACAATGGGTCATGATATGTTTTGTATATAGAGATGGAACTAAGACATATACGCTACTTTTTAGCGGTAGCAGAAGAAAAAAACTTTACCAAAGCTGCGCAACGCTTAAACATGAGCCAGCCGCCTTTAAGCATGCAAATACGAGACTTAGAAGAAGAGCTAGGTGCAGATTTATTTATTCGATCACCTCATGGGGTAGAGCTGACCGAAGCGGGGCTTGCCTTTTTAAATGCAATTCAGCCAGTACAGCAGCGTGTAGAAGATGCAGCGAGCTTAGTTAAACAAGTGGCAAATGGCGAAGTGGGTCAACTACGATTAGGTTTTACTGGCACTTCAATGCTGAACCCTCTCATTCCTAAATGTGTTCGCTATTTTCAGCAGCAATACCCGAAAGTGAATTTAAAACTTGAAGAAGCCAACACCTTACTACTCATCGATTTATTGCTTGAAGACCGCTTAGATGTCGCGATTATTCGCTCACCACGCAACATTCCAGATAGTCTCATTCTTCAAGAATTATTAGCAGAACCACTCATTGCGGCTTTACCTTCAGAGTCTTTTCAACTCGATGATGCATCACCAGAAATTGATTTAACGGCGCTACGAGAGCTTGATTTTATTGTCTCGCCACCTTCCATTAGTGCAGGGCTTTTTGATGCGATTAAACAAGCCTGTCATGAGCGTGGTTTTGAACCAAAAATTGGACAAAATGCCCCGCAAATTGTTTCAATTTTATCGTTAGTGTCTGCAAATTTAGGAGTGTCTTTGGTTCCCGAGTCGACCAAACAATTGCAAATACAGGGTGTGGCTTATCGGTCTTTAAAAGCACCTGTACCTACGGTGGGTTTAGGGCTTGCTTATAAGCGACATGCCCCTTCGCAAATGGCAATTAATTTTGCCAGTGTGGTGCAAGTGGCTTGTCACCACGCCAACGAAATAGATGAAATCGACTAGTTTGATTTTGGCGTTCTGTTCATTAAAAAGATACCGGAAATAATAAAAATCGCACCATATAAAAATGATAAAGTTGGCTGTTCGTGAATGAAAACCCAAGCCATAAGCGCTGCAAAAATCGGTTCAGAAAGTTCGGTCACTTGTACCTTTGCCGCACTCATATAAGACAATGCTTTAGTGGTACAGAAAAAGCCGAGTATGGTCGGCAGAACAGCTAAACCAATCAAACCTAAAACAATGTCACTATTAAAATTAATGCTGTGAAAATTAATTAAAAACGGAACGGCAAGATAAATGCTACCAAACAGCAATAAATATTTAGTCAGAAACAGCCCGCCGTTTAATTTGAACTTTTTCACTAAAACCGAAAATAGGCCATAACCCGTACCGGCAATAGAAGCATTGATCAGCATTAAAAGGCTATTTTCACCTTTCCATGAAATGATACTAATCCCCGCGACAGCCAATAATGTTCCAATAAGTGAATGAATGTAGATGCTTTCTTTTAAAATGAATCGACCAAAAAATAGGGCGGAGATGGCAGCCGAAGCCATGAGGACCACCACCACATTGGCTGCTGCACCGTGGTTATAGGCAATGGTTTCGAAAAAGAATAAAGAGAAAATCCCTAAAAAAGCACATATGGCAATTTGAGTAAAAACGCTGAGTTTACTTGGTGTGCTGCTAATAAAGGCAAGCTTTTGGCTGACTGGCACTTTAAATAAAAACACACTTAAAAAGAAAAAGGCGATAATGGTTTTTAAAAAGGCAATGTCTTGTGGGTTTAAACCACTATGCATGAGTAATTTACTAATTACACCAATAGAGGCATTGAGTGCAGCTGCACAAAGCGCAAATAGGCTTCCAATAATTAGATTATTCACTCTTATAATTCTTCCTAAGTTTTACGGATGCAGTCTACAATATTTTTTGGATGAATATTCAACAAAAATAACCAATTAACGCTTAATATTTTCAATGATTTATTTTGAATTGATTTAATAAATTCTTACTCAAGACTAAAGGCATTCTATAGACTTTTGTCTCAAATAATTGTGATTTAGAGCGCTAGCTCATATTATATAATTAGTTAATTATTAAAGAATTTTAAAAATGATTAAATCAATTATTACAGGCTGCGCGGTTCTTACACTTTCAGCTTTGGCGGTCACGCATGCAGAGTTTTCTTATGAACAAGAGCTACAACAAAGCTGTAATAAAGTGAAGCAATACGCGAGTTTAGGTAAGAAATTCTACGACCAAAAACAATATAAAAAAGCGCTCGAAAATTTCCAGAATCAAGCCTCTTGGACTGCATTTTGTAAAGCCAATGCAGACGAAACCACAGTTAAATTTACCGACCGTGATATTGAAGTTGCCAACAATAATGTGGGCTTAGCCTATGCCAAATTGGGTCAGCCACTTTGGGCAAGATCGTGGTTTATGCTCGATGAAAAATCAAAGTCGAGTCAGTTTAATCTTAAGCAATTACCTGCACCTAAAGCATCAAATGACCTATCAGGTGAATATGTCAGATACTCAGGTTTTGGTGAGTGGGATCACATCACGGTAAGTCGTAAGCAGGGCCAATATGCAATCAGCTATGCCGGTTTATATATGGGACTTAGAAGCTTAGTTTATGGCCCAAACATGGGTGAGTTCGACACCAAAATGCCGACTAGTAAAAAGCAAACGGTTTATAAAAATGAAGACTGCCGTATTCAGCTCGATTTTAAATCTAACGCGAAATTAGGAAATTATATTCAGGTCAAACAAAACGAAGGTGAGTCAGGTTGTGGCTTTGGGCATAACGTATATGCAGACGGAACTTATTTAAAAGTTGAGTCTGGAAAATAGTAAATTCCCTACTGTACTTTTCTCAGATTTAAAAAAAGGAAACTTGCATGTTAAGTTCGGCAAATATCGGCCATGGCATTATGATGGGCTTTGTAATGCTCGCTAGTATCTTAATAATTATAATTGCAGTAATTGTTGGGCTATACGGTAAAAAACGTAAAAACAAGTCTGAGACACAGAATATAGCCTTTATCATTCTTTTATGTATTGGTATAGCTGGTTTGCTTTATTCATATATAGGATAGCTGTATAGCCCATACTGCAATAAATTAAAAAATATGAGTAGCGAAAAATCATAAGATTAATTTTTTAGGAACTAAATAATGAAAAATATATTTGTGCCTCTACTACTTCTTTCAACGGTTATTTTTTCTGCTCACATTTATGCAGAGCCAACTAGCACATGCAAAGAAGTGAAATTCCAAAAAGCTGACGAGGCTTGGAGTGGGCACTATTATTTAAATGGCGTGATGGAAGTTGGTTCGGAACTTTTACTTCAACCAAACGGCAAGTTTCAATGGATGCTCGCTGTTGGTGCTTTAGATCAATATGCTGAAGGCACATGGTGGAAAAACGGGGACTGTATTGGCTTAAAACCAGAGGCTAAATTTAAAAAGGATTTAAGTATTTTCCCTGAAAGCCTAACGATTTCAGATAAATCCTTAGATGCGATCTGGGAAGGTGGACGCCAGCAGGGCACATATAGCAAAAATTAAATTAAAAAGTCCGACACAGAGTCGGACTTTTTTTATGGTTTATATTTTAGTGGTTCACCGCAGCAAGTTGCTGAGCGTTATAGCGTGCGCCCATGTTTGGATATCTCGCAATAATCGCTTCAATTTCTGCCAAATCTGCTGCTGTTAAATGAAGGTCTACAGCGCCAGCATTTTCCACAAGTCGCTCGATTTTACGTGTACCCGGAATTGGCATAATGTCGTCACCTTGCGCCAAAATCCAAGCCAAAGCCAGTTGAGCTGCTGTCGCATTTTTGCTTTGGGCAAATTCACTAAATGCTTGCGCTAAGCTTTGGTTATTTTTCCAGTTGTCGCCTTGATAGCGTGGTAACTGGCGACGGAAATCATTTTCGTCTAGGTTGCCCACATCAAGCGTATTGGTTATTAAACCACGTGACAGCGGAGAATACGGCACAAGGCTAATGCCTAACTCACGAATCGTTTGCAAATGGGTTTGCTCAAACTCACGGGTAAGTAGCGAATATTCATGTTGAACTGCTGCAATCGGGTGAATCGGATGTGCTTTTCGAATGGTTTCAGCCGACGCTTCACTAAGTCCTAGGTAACGAACTTTACCTTGTTTGACCAAGTCCGCCATTGCGCCAATGGTATCTTCAACCGGAACATTTGGGTCTATGCGGTGCGCATAATACAAATCAATCACGTCTGTATTTAAGCGTCTTAAACTGTTTTCGACCGCAACTTTAATCCACTCAGGAGAACCGTCGATATAAGACTCTAAAGAGTTTTTCGGGTTAAGGTTGTCTTCTTTATAGCGGAAGCCAAATTTGGTCGCCAAAAATACTTTGTCGCGATGTTTTTCTAAAACTTTTGAGAGTAAAACTTCATTTGCGCCGTTGCCGTACATGTCGGCAGTGTCCCAAAAGTTAATACCGAGGTCTAAGGCCTTTTCTAGAGTGGCAATGCTTTGTGTGTCATCTGAGGCACCATAGGCAAAGCTCATTCCCATGCAACCTAAACCAAGTGCTGATACTTTTTCGCCTGTTTGTCCTAAAGTTCTATATTTCATTTTTCACACTCTTTTTGCAAAATCACTTGAGTAGAAAAACTATAAAATGCTTTGGCTCAAACTGACGTATAACATTCAAACCAATAATTATAAAATTCAAACAATCTGTTTTTAGGCTACGCAGTCTTCACGGAACTTTTTAGGTGAAAAGCCCGTATTTTTCTTAAAGAAATTGGTGAAATATGCTGAATATTCAAAGCCTAAGCTATACGCAATTTCGGAAATATTCCAACTGGTGTGCTGTAGCAGCGCTTTGGCTTCTTGCGTAATGCGCGAGCTAATATGTTCAGAGGTGGTTTTGCCTGTGGCTTCTTTTACAGCTCGGTTTAAATGGTTTACATGCACTGACAAACCATAGGCATAGTCATTTGCAGTTTTGAGTTTAAGCTGAAAATGGGGCGAGTCGATGGGGAACTGGCGCTCTAATAATTCAAAGAATAAATGGCAAATCCGAACCGCAGCATTGCTATGTTTTTCAAACTGTTGGGTCGGTTGCATTTTCATGGCTTCATGCACAATTAGGTGCAAATAATTTCTTAAAACGTTGTATTTATGAATATAGTCTGAATTTATTTCAGTCATCATCTTTTTGAAAATAAATGAAATTTCTTCAACTTGTTGATCATTTAAAAAATACAGCGGGTCGCCGTCGACTTTAAACAGCGGTGAGTCTTTTAAAAAACTTTGTCTTGATTCTTGGTTTACAAACTCTTCGGTAAATAGACAAAACCAGCCTGCCTGTTCAGGCGAATTAATTTCCCATGCATAAGGAACCATCGGGTTTGAAAACAGTAAAGCAGGGCGGTCGACTCGTATCCAGCGGTTGGCGTAGTGAAGTTCACCTGTGCCTAAAACCAGTGAAATTTTATAATAATCGCGGCGGCTATAAGGTGTGAGGAACGAGCAGGCATCGCGTTGGAACACGTTAAAATGACCAAACGAAGTGGATGGAACCGAGTAATCGCTATCTCTGGTTAAAGAAAAGCGGCGATAAAAATCATGTATGGTTTCCATGTTTTTGCCTGCGTGCGTTATCAATTTATTTAAAGTTATAAAATTCAAACTTTATTTACTGTAGCTTTTATTTATAGAGTGTTCAATCAGTACATTTAAGCAGTTTTGAAAATGAATGATTTTTTATAAATACTCTGGGTAAGCAATGTAAGAAGACTCTACACATTCGAAGCCCATTTGCCGATAAAGACTAACCGCTGGGATGTTATCAACGTCAACAATTAAGTGGGCAATCCGACCAGTTGCAACAATCCGATTAACTGCAAATTTTAAGATGCGTTCGGCAAAACCTTTTCGACGATAAGCAGGGAAGGTGTATGTGCCACCAATAGAAATGAGCCGATCGGTTTCTATGCCTAAACGCACAATAGAAACGATTTGTTGATCTGCTTCAAGCACAATAATTTTTTGTTGTTGAATTAGAGATACCCAGTCAGGTGTTTCATTTACGGATCGCTCTTTATTGTATAGATGTTGATATTCATCAAGACGGGCAATATCCGAAAGTTCAGCCAAGCGGCCTTGAGCTTCAGAAAATTGGCCTGAGCAAACCATGATCCATTGATCATATTCTCGTAAAATGCGTCCTTTTTGTTTTATCTCGACATGTAATAAGTCTCGCCCGATTGCGGTCGTTACAATCCGACGCGGTTGAAGCTGTAAAATTGAGGTACAGAGCAATGAACCAGATGATGCCTCTGACGGAACCCAGAAACAGGTGCCACCAGCAACGATGACCGCGACTCCTAGCAGTTGCTCGGCGTTTTTTGAGTTATACAACTGCAAGAGTTGCCACTCTGCATTGGTAGCTTGTGTTTGAGCAAGAAAGGCCATCGCCCCAATAGAATAATTGGACCGTTCATCAAGCCATTGAAAGATAAGTTGGTATTCTTCTGAACTGGTGGGAGGTCCCTTTATTATCATTATTAATTACCTATTTAAATCATGAACTCAATCATAATTCACTATCCTATATTTTTATTATCATGACATCGTTAAATTTAAATTGAAGGTCTTTTTAGCTTAAATATCTAATTGAATAAACAACAATAATTATTTAACCAATTTCTATTCAACCTTACATTGACACTCAAAAACTCGCGGATTATCCTTTGCCTGCTGGTCACATTGCCAGTGGGTTTTAGCAGACCCTTTTACACAAGAGTACTAAAAGCTTGCTTTTCAGTACTGGATCCTTACGTCCCCCTTTTTTCTATGGTAGGACGGAGGGGGACGCGCTTGCGCGTGCTGGGTCCTTGTGTACCAGTCTGCTAACCCCCTTCGTTCTGCCACCATTATTTAGCAGTAATCGTGGTAGTTCTTCTTTAATACACAAGGAGTTCGCCATTATGCGTACTATTTCATCTCTCTCATTGGCAACCTTTGCCAAAATCTTTGACTCTATACCCAACTGGTCTTTAAAACGGTTTAACCGACTCTAGGTTTTAAGCCATAGGTCATTACGACTAAAAAATCATAGCAACAATAAAACCCGAGATAGGCGAGCACACCATTTTTGTGCGGCTTTCGCATGCCTGTTTTTAGCGCTCAATTTAAGAGTGACGGCATTTTTATCTCTTTTATTTACAACAAGAAATTATTTTAAACGGTATACATGAAAAATTTAGAAGTTTCATTTCGAGCGACGCGAGCGCTATACACAGCAGCAGAGTTATTTAAACAACATGGCTTTAACAAGGTCGGGGTGGACCGAATTGTTAGCGAGGCCAAAATGACTAAAGCCACTTTTTATAACTATTTTCACTCCAAAGAAAGACTGATTGAAATGTGTTTATTGGTTCAAAAAGAGCAGTTAAAAGAAAAAGTACGGGCAGTAAGCGAAGCTCGCCAATATCCAGATTTGGTTCATCAGCTCAGGCAAATTTACCTTTTACATGCTGACCTAAAAGGTGCCTATTACCTGTTGTTTAAAGCGATTTTTGAAATTAAAAAGCTTTATCCAAATGCCTATCAAACTGCACTCAGATATAGGCGCTGGCTTAAAAATGAAATTTTTTGGGTACTGAGGGAATCTAAAAAAAGAGCCACATATGAAGAGTCTGATATTTTTGTATTTATGATTGATGGCGCGATTTTTGGACTTTTAGGTTCAGATCAAGCAAAGGACAGAGATACATTGCTTGAGTATTTTTTAAGGCGGGTTTGATGGAGGGAAGGCCCGACGGGAGTTGGGCTTTTAGTAGCTAAAAGAAATTTTTTATATTAAAGATTGCGAAACTCGTTTTTGCTTAAGAGTGGAATAAATGATAAAACACAAAGGATATTAATCCCTATTTTTCAATAAAATTTATTAAATATGAACCCAAAAACTCCTTGTATTAAATCAAATAAATTAAGTGAACTAAATAATTGTAATATATGGCTAAAAATGGAATCTTCACAGCCAACAGGTTCTTTTAAGCAAAGAAGTATTGGTAATGCTTGTCAGCAATATGCAAAAAGAGGTGCAAAAAAATTTATTAGTTCTTCTGGGGGGAATGCTGGGATTTCAGCTGCTTACATGGGAAATAAATTAAGTATTCCTGTAACTGTTGTTGTTCCTGAAACAACTTCATCGCAGGCCATAAACCTCATGCAACAAGAAAATGCAGAGGTTATTGTTCATGGGAAATCTTGGGTTGAAGCCAATGATCTTGCTCTAACTTATGTAAATTCAGGAGCTATATACATTCATCCTTTTGATGATCAATATTTATGGGATGGAGTTGCTCATATTATTGATGAAGTAATTTCAGATGGGGTAAGACCAGATGCTGTCATTTTATCTGTTGGTGGTGGAAGTTTACTCTCAGGAGTTAGCCAAGGTTTAATAAAAAATTTACTTAATATTCCTATCTATGCTGTAGAAACAGAGGGAACAGCTTCTCTAAATACTTCTATCAAGACTGGTCAGCATGCGAAGTTAAATGAAGTAACTGGAATTGCTACAACACTCGCTGCTAAACAAGTATGCGAAAATGCTTTTAAAGTTTCGCAGGTTGAACAGGTTATTAGTTTGACTGTTTCAGATAAAGAAGCTCTAGCAGCTTGTTTTAATTTTTTAGATGATCATAGAACATTAGTTGAGCCAGCTTGTGGTGCGACTTTATCAGCCTTATACAATAAAAAATTATCCTTTTCTCCAACTGATAATATTTTAGTTATCGTGTGTGGAGGGGAAACGGTCACTTTGGAACAGCTGTTCAAATATTCGAAAGATTTAGCATTAGAAATATGAAATTTCTAATATATTTTAGAATAGATGCAAAATATTTTTAGTCTTATTCCCCGATAAGTAAAGGTTCTAATGAAGCATAAATTAATATTTATTTTCTCCATTATTCTCATAATTACAGGTTGCGGTAAAAAATATAAGATTACTCCAGAGGATTTGCCTGTCGCTCATATTAATCAAGAATACCAACAAATTATTAAGATCTCTGGTGGAAAAGTTATTGATAAATATGCTGAATTAGAAACAAATATTCCAGAAGACCTAGGTGTGACAGTTAAACCTGTTAATGATTTAGATGGCTACAATGTTATACAAATCAAAGGCACTCCTAAGCACAAAGGAGAATATAGAATCCATATAAGAGCTGATTTCTATGCAGGTGGTGGTGCTGAAATTGACAAGACATATAGCTTTATTGTCCAAGATTAAAAATTATCGCAGAGTCGGGAAATAGCAAAGTAGAGAATTTAGTAATGACGGTAAAATTTAGACAATATTTCTTAATTTTTATTTTTGGATTACTACTTTCCGCTTGTCAGCCAACTGCAAAGCATAATGAGAATTTGAGTCTGAATCAGCAAGCCTACACTTTGCATATGGGTGAACAAGGTATTCAAGATTTTTCAAAATATAGTGATGGAAATGTCGATAATCATCCAGCTGGCGTTAGCTTTAGAGAACTTCAATTTTCTCCTCCTAACTTAGGAAAATTAACTATAGAGAATGGTTCTAACACTTTATCGATTGAGCATGTTTTCTCTGTATTAGGAACTCAATATGATAAAAATGAAGGGATCCAAGTTTTAGATATTGATGCTGGCCTCACAAAAGAAGAATTTGCTACCCCAGAGCAGGTTTATCAAAGCTATGTAGCTTTAATGAAACGTATTAATCAGGCTGGTTGGAAAAACTATTTCTTCACAGATGCTCCGCGTATCGCTAAAGAAGATAATATTAAGCATCTATCGAAAAGTCGTGATGTCATTGACCCGAGTTATATTTTTAGCTTTGAGGAGTGGAAAAATATAATAAACAACAGCCCGACAAAATCATTGGGTTATAGGTTGTACGCTAATGGGGTTATTTTAGATATAAGTTTAAAAAGAACAGCTAAAAATGAGCGGAATGAAGAACAATATATGCTTAGATTTAGCTTTCAGAGTGTTCGTTACAATGAAAGAGACTCAATTCCTGACTCTGATAAAATGACACCTAGTGAATTCGAGCAAGCATTTAAAAAGAGACTAATTGAAAATAAAAAATATCGGGAAAAGGAAGAAAGAAAAGCTAAGGCTGAGGGTTATCATATAGATGAAGAATATATAGATCCTGATGTTTGGCCATATGTTAAGTAAATCTTTTTAAAATAATAAAAAGGCTTAAACTACTTAAATTTAAGCCTTTTAAATAATACTATTTTTAGCTTCCACACAAAACCAATTGTTTAATCTTCACAGCTTTCTCAAAGTGATCTAGCTTATGCTCCATAATCCACCAATGCGCTGCTTCCATCAGTAACTCAGGGTTATCATTCTTATTTTTAAAAAAAGCATAAAAAGATAGACCGACATTGTCTCCCTTCTTTTCAATTTTATCGTCGCATCCCTTAATAAAAGTTTCTCTTAATTCATTTCTCATATTTAGTATCACTTCAAGTCTATAAAACTAAGACGGCTTATTTTGCTCGCCCCATTGGCACATCATATCTAACAAAGGAATTAAAGATTGCCCTTTTTCTGAAAGTCGATACTCAACCTTTGGCGGAATTTGAGGATATTCCTTGCGAGTAATCAGTCCATCTCTTTCCAATTCTTTAAGCGTATTGCTGAGTGTTCTAAACGAAATATTGCCAATACAACGTTGCATCTCATTAAAACGCATGACATTTTTTTCATACAGCCAATACATAATAATCATTTTATATTTGCCATTAATCAAAGAAAGAGTATAGCCAAAACCCGTATCTTCTAATGGTGTATATGAAGGAATGCACTCAGTCATTTTTAAAATCTACACTATCTTTTAGTATAGTATATAACATAAATTACCGTACTTATATTTAGGAAAGCACACTTCTATAATCGATTTATCAACTTTCCGATAAGAGTGTTTTCATAATGAAAAAGACATTAGTCATTGTTACCCATCCTCACATAGACCAATCTGTTGTAAATAAAAGATGGGTAGAAGAACTAGAAAAACACCCAGACCAATTTACAGTTCATCAAATTTATCAAGCCTACCCAGACGGGGTGATTAATGTTGCCAAAGAACAAGCACTAGTCGAAGAACATGAAAATTTAGTATTTCAATTTCCAGTGTATTGGTTTAACTGTCCACCGCTATTGAAACAATGGATTGATGAAGTTGTGACGTATGGTTGGGGGTATGGTTCAACAGGCGATAAGCTTAAAAATAAAAAGTTTATGTTGGCTTTATCTGCGGGTGTGCAAGAAAAAGTTTATTCAGAGTCTGGTGAATACAAGCTTTCTTTAGAGCAGATTTTGACTCCATTTAAGCTAACGGCTTTATATGTTGGGGCGGACTATCAACCACTTCATGCATTTTATGGTTTAGACACCAACCCTTCTGAAGATGACGATGTTCCGACTCAACAAGATATAGAAGATAATGTGATCGAGTATGTTCAGAAGTTATTCGCGTTGTCTCAGTAGGTTTAAAAAGAGGGAGGCCTGAATGTGGGGTTGGTAATAAGATTATGTAATACTTATTCTTAATAAAAGGAGATCTGAAAACTCAGGATCTCCTTTTTGTCATAGAAATAACTTTTCAGAAAATTAATCTAAATTGTATTTTGTTTATAAGCAATTTCTATCAATTCAGATTCCTCTTCTTCATTGAGCTTTCTTTGAATTAATTCAATAATTTCATTCAAATCTTGAGCTGCTATAACTTCTGAAACTGAAAGAGACAAGTTGTAATTAAATGAAGAAAACTCAGTTTCAAGCGCACTAATAAATCTAACAGTACCAAGCGAGGCCAAGCCATTATCATTTAAACCAAGATCTCTGCTAACTTCCAAGCCAGCTATATTAGTAGCCGTTTTTAATACGATATTAGCAATATCTAAGGCAGGTTGTTCCTTTAGTTTTTGTTTTCTGGCTATTCCCAAAAGTTTCGAATAAATGTTATGAAGTAAGCTATCAAATGGTTGAACTAACTTTGCAAAGAGAACAACTAAACCTACAAGATAGAAGTACTCATACCATTCTACAGGAACCGGTTCTGGGCTAAACCAATAGAAACTCTTACGATGTTCCCACCAGTTCCACCAATGTCCATGACGTGTAATCGCATAGTACCATTGCCCCACCATTTGATGAAATAGAAAACAAGCATAAGCTGTAGGAGCAAGAAATTGAGATAAAGGGCGTGCTCTTAAAATTCTAGCTGTTAAACCTTTTCCTGTACTAATTGCAAAAATCCATAGGAGAGTTAGAGGTGCAAATGAACGACTATAAATTTCGTCCCAAATTCGATTCGTAATTCCTGGATCAGAATAACTATTTGCCTCTTCAGGTCTCATGAAATAAAAGTCTACAGGAACTTTTGTAATTTCAGGGGTTAAATGAAAATAACCCTGCGAAACATGAGCAGCCGCAACACAAAGAATAATTATAGTAATACTATCTGCAATATAACCCCAAATTTGAGAACGTTTTTGTTCAGTTGGTCTAATTGCATCATATAAAAAAGCGGCTCCGATCCCTAATAAGAAATATATCATCCAGAAAGGCGCGAACAAGTAAAACCCTAGTCCAACAGCATTATCTTTACCAGCTTCTAGTATTTGAGATGCGGAAGGCGTTGTCTTAATTCCCGTAATAGTGTCAAAAGGTCCATATCCCACAAAATCAATAGCATACCCATACCAGAAACCCCATAGGATAATCATATTGATAATTAGTCCAACACCTATGTAAAGTAATATTTTATTTATATTACCTCTATTCTTGTAGAGTGCATTATAGGCCAGTGGAAAAACAACTAGGCACTGGAAATACATGGAGATAAACCATAAATAGAATCCTATAAACCAGCTTGCTCCCCAGAGTGGTGTTGCTTGAAGTCCAGTTAAATAAATTATTAATGATGAAATTACATTACCAGTCCATGAACTTTCTATTAATGGTGTACCTTGACAATATGGAGCCGTGCTATGTAAAGATGCCCAAGAAAAATTAGAAATGAAAGTTGAAGGTTCACAACTAACGAAGAGATTCGCCATTGCAAATATAATTGCCAATACATATAAAGGATACATTACAGCAATTTTTGATTTCACAAACGCGAATTTCTTTTGGATTAAACTAGGCATTAATATAGCTAAGGAAAAACCAGCTAATATAAAGAAACTGTTAACATGCCATTGGAATTGACGTAAATTATTAAAAGCATCCCATGAATTATTAGACCCAAAATGCATGAACATAACATAACATGCGAGAATGAATCTAAATCCTGCTATTGAGTCCCAATCTACCTTAGGTTTATCCGGTGAAATATTTTTAGTTAATATTTCTTTATTTGTATTTAAGCTGGAATTGGCTGGGGATTGGGTTGTAGTAATCTGAAGTGCTTGTGCCATGGAGTTGCGTTTGTATTTCTTGCTATTGGTCATTGGCAAATCTGTTTTGTTTGCGGTAGTCCATATAGAAGGAATTTTATGAATAGCAACTCCCTGTTCAATTAAAAATTTTCTTAATTGACCTGCCCACGTTTTTAAATTTTCCTTATCAAATTTGGGGTCGGAAGAAACAATTACGCAGCCAACTTCTTCTCCATAAATCTCAGAAGGAACGGGGAAGCAGATTGCAAGATCAATACCCGCGTAACCGATTAATTTATCTTCTATTTCACTTGGAGAGATTTGTTCTCCACCTCGTTTAATTAATTCTTTGGAACGACCCTTTAATGTCAAGTTACCGAGATTATCTATTTGTCCCAAATCTCCCGTTAAAAACCAAACCTGTTCTTTAATTGCATTTGGTAACTTCATTAAAAATCTAGAATTTTGATTAGCTTCTGAATTATCCTTGTATCCTGAAAAAACTGTATCTCCTGAAATAGCAATTTCACCAGTAACTCCGTATGGTTGTGGGAGTAGAGTTTCTGAATTAACAATTATTAAAGAAGCGATTAGTGGTACACCAACAGAACCTTCTTGAATATCCCAACTCATTTCGGTTTGGATAGGCTGCGAAATTGGCATTAATTCTGACATGCTATATGTAGGTAGGACAGGACAGTCATAAGTGCGCATTAGTGCAATTCGATCTTCTTCCCTAAGAGCTGCAGCGCCTGAACGTATTAGCCTTAAATTATGTTCAGTCCATATTCCATCTTCATTCAAATACTTTTCATTATTTTGCTTAAGATATTGTAAGGTAGCAACATGAATGGTGGGTACGCTAGAATACCATGTAGGTTGAGGGCTTGATTCTTTTAAAGCTTCAACCATTAATTGTGGATTGTATAGACCGTCACATGTAATTGCAGCACCAACTGATAAACTAGCTAGAATTGAAGCTGATATTCCTCCGATATGATCTAATGGCATCACGCTATAAGTAATATCAAACTCATTAATTCCAATACTATTCGCTAAGATCGTGCTATTTAGAACTAAATCCTTTTGTTTTAGAGGAACAATTTTTGGAGTAGAGGTAGTTCCAGAAGTTCGTAATAATAAACAGTCATTTTCCGCAGATGACAATAAAGGAGGTAAAGATTCAAAATCTTTTAATGAGTTTTTAAATCTAAATAGGCCAGGAGCCTCATTACCTAGTATTTGAACATAGTGGAGTTGTTTACTAAGTTCAGCACAATATTTCTCACAAGCAGTAATCACACTTTTGGCATTTACATTTTCAAAAATTACAATGTGATCTACTTGGAGTTGTTTTAAGGCTTCTAGTGTCTCGTTTTCTGTCATCGTTACAGAAAGAGGGACTGCACATGCCTGAGCTGCTATTGTAAGAAAAGTAACAGCACTTTCAGCACTACCACCTGGAGGGGCTACATAAGCTATAATTTCGTTGTCTTTAACCCCTATTCTTCGAAGATCACCTTCACCCTTTGGGCTAAGAAATGCTAGCATCTGACCATATGTAGTACATAAACTTTGATCATTATTACGTGCATGCCTAAATAATGGCGCAGTAGATGTCCTTTTAGATAGTAAATCTACAATAGTATGTGGCTGATCTTTAGTACTAATATATACTTGAGTTGCTTGGTACTCATCGAAAACTTCTAAAGAGCTAAAGGTGCAAGATGGTCTCAGCATACTGTTCGAACTGTTTTTTGGTACTTTATTTTCAAGCGACTCTTTTATACTTTTTTTAATATGATCCGGTACATTACTATTAATTTCATGTCCACCATCTAAATATATTACTTGACTTATAATGCTGCTATTTTCTAGAACAAAATTTTCAGAATAACTTTTTTGAACATCATGTTTTCCGATTAAATAAATAATACTTTGTGTTTTAAAATCATCTTTTCTTTTCGATAGACCTGCTAATCTACGAAGCTCTGAGATTGAGAGAGTAGAACCAACACATGCATAAATTAAATTTTTAAAAGGAAGTTGTGTAGAAATATCAAAAGACAACTCTCTTCCTAAATGACTTTTTACTGCTTCGAGCAAAATGGGATCATTCGGTAGATTGTTGATTAAATCAATAATATAACCGCCTTGACTAAAACCATAACCTATATCAAATGGGCCATATTTTTCAATAACTACTAAAACTTTTATAATAGCTTCACAAATATTTTTTAAAAGAATTTCGCTATTAACTTCATGCCATTGAGCTTTAGGTGGTAACCAAGAATACCATTCTTCATTAATAATATTTGTTAATTCGGATAAACTAACTTCTGGTGTATCCACAGAAATAACACCATTAATATAGGTTATACTATAATTTTCATTAACAATTCCTAAATTTTGAAGTTGAAGCTCCGTAACTAATTTATTACTCCCCATTCCATGAAGAGCTAAAACTTTTTGTTGCACCGGTATTTCTTTATCAAACATTGTAGTTTCCGTTTTTAAAGAGATTTTTATAAAAACAAAAAATTTATAGTTTCATGGGGAAGAAAATCCCCATAAAACTATTATTCTTACTTTTGATAAAGAGCAACGATAGTGCTAGATGCCAAAGAGTGAGCTTTTACCATATAGCCTGTTAATGCTGCTGAAGCATTAGGTGGTAAATCTAGTTTTTCCGAAAGTGCATAAACAGTAAATTGATAGTGATGGATACCATGACCTTTAGGTGGGCAAGCACCACCAAAACCTGTTTGGCCATAATCATTTTTAATTTCAATTACATCTTTATTATTAAAATGTCCTGTACCAGAAGAAACAGAAGTGACTTCTAAAGGGATATTTACTGCCTGCCAGTGCCACCAGCCACTACCTGAAGGAGCATCTGGATCATAAGCCATAATTGCGTAGGCCTTAGTACCACTTGGTGCTCCACTCCATGATAATTGAGGAGATTTATTGCCTCCTTCACAACCAAAACCTTGAAACTCTTGGTCCTTTTTCATAAATTTATTAGCTGTAATATCACTACTTTTGAGTTGAAATTCTGCAGCCGATAAATGTGTGCATGTAATTAAAGGTAAAAGAAAAGCTAGAGCAATTTTATTCATGAGAATCTTGACTCAAAAAAAGGTAAAAAATTCTAATATTTATTGTTATTTAATTTTATCTACAATAAATCACTTTTTAGCTTAAATTAATCAAAATCGCTATTTGTTAGTTAATTAGACAAGTTATAACGTGTTTTTTATAAATTTTTGCTTTAACAAGGACTTCTCTTCTAAATGTACTATACTCTTTTTCTAAGCGGAATTTCATTATGATTGTATTGCCTCTAGTGTATGCCTTGTATAATTTAAAATTATTAAAATCGATCTTATTCTGTAAATAGTAAAAGAATGCCTTGAATATAGTTTCTTTTGCAGAAAATATACATGTTGCTGCTAAAAGATAATCAATCCCTGAGTTTTTAATTATTTTTAACTCTTGATAAGTATAAATTTTATCGTGTAATGCGAAAAAATCTAATTTACTAATGATAGGTTCTATATCAATCCCTAAGAAATTTACATTTTTTGATTGAGTAGCTATACATATTGCAAGGCAGAGTAAAACTTGAAGTGCGACATAAACCACCTAATTAATTTAAAGGGTTTATGGAGTATATAAAATTGTCATACCATCATCTTAACTTTGAAGATCGTACTGCATTAATGCTTGAGTCAAGAAAAGAAGGCTTTTCAGCCAGAAAATTTGCTGAACTCATTAAAAGACATCCTAGTACGATCTATCGTGAGCTTAAAAGAAATAGCATCAATGACGTTTATCAAGCTCGATATGCTTCTGATAACACCTTCGCTAGACGTAGACGTGGTCACAGAAAACTCAAAATCGATTCAATCCTCTGGAAATTTATTGTTGAAGCGATCCGTTGTTTATGGTCTCCTCAGCAAATAGCAAAGCGTTTAAAGACATTTCCTGATTTGGATCAAACAATGAATGTAAGCCATACAACGATTTATTCAACGATACGAGCATTACCCAAGGGTGAGTTGAAAAAAGACTTATTATCCTGTCTGCGTCATGAAAATAAAAAGCGAAAAGCTAACGGTGAACCTAAAAAAGATTCTATATTACAGGATATTAAAACTATTCATGAGCGCCCAGCCGAAGTTCAAGAAAGAAAAATACCGGGTCATTGGGAAGCTGATTTAATTAAAGGTAAAGACAATAAAAGTTCGATAGCAACACTTATTGAACGAAATACACGGCTCTGTATCTTGGCAACATTACCTGATGCAAAGGCAGAATCAGTGCGCAAGGCTTTAACTGAAGCTCTGAAATATTTACCTGCAGAACTGCGTAAAACGTTGACCTATGACCGTGGACGCGAGATGTCAGAACATAAAATACTCGAAGAAGATTTAGGCATAGATGTATATTTCTGTGACCCACATTCACCTTGGCAAAAAGGCACATGCGAAAATATGAATGGTTTAATTAGGCAATATTTACCTAAAGGGATTGATTTAAATCAGGCAGATCAGCATTATTTAAATCAAGTTGCCATGTCACTGAATACTCGTCCTAGAAA
>NZ_JAKTIG010000039.1:0-33831 GCF_027855145.1 Acinetobacter sp. AOR18_HL | reverse complement strand
GGCAGAGTAAAACTTGAAGTGCGACATAAACCACCTAATTAATTTAAAGGGTTTATGGAGTATATAAAATTGTCATACCATCATCTTAACTTTGAAGATCGTACTGCATTAATGCTTGAGTCAAGAAAAGAAGGCTTTTCAGCCAGAAAATTTGCTGAACTCATTAAAAGACATCCTAGTACGATCTATCGTGAGCTTAAAAGAAATAGCATCAATGACGTTTATCAAGCTCGATATGCTTCTGATAACACCTTCGCTAGACGTAGACGTGGTCACAGAAAACTCAAAATCGATTCAATCCTCTGGAAATTTATTGTTGAAGCGATCCGTTGTTTATGGTCTCCTCAGCAAATAGCAAAGCGTTTAAAGACATTTCCTGATTTGGATCAAACAATGAATGTAAGCCATACAACGATTTATTCAACGATACGAGCATTACCCAAGGGTGAGTTGAAAAAAGACTTATTATCCTGTCTGCGTCATGAAAATAAAAAGCGAAAAGCTAACGGTGAACCTAAAAAAGATTCTATATTACAGGATATTAAAACTATTCATGAGCGCCCAGCCGAAGTTCAAGAAAGAAAAATACCGGGTCATTGGGAAGCTGATTTAATTAAAGGTAAAGACAATAAAAGTTCGATAGCAACACTTATTGAACGAAATACACGGCTCTGTATCTTGGCAACATTACCTGATGCAAAGGCAGAATCAGTGCGCAAGGCTTTAACTGAAGCTCTGAAATATTTACCTGCAGAACTGCGTAAAACGTTGACCTATGACCGTGGACGCGAGATGTCAGAACATAAAATACTCGAAGAAGATTTAGGCATAGATGTATATTTCTGTGACCCACATTCACCTTGGCAAAAAGGCACATGCGAAAATATGAATGGTTTAATTAGGCAATATTTACCTAAAGGGATTGATTTAAATCAGGCAGATCAGCATTATTTAAATCAAGTTGCCATGTCACTGAATACTCGTCCTAGAAAGGCGTTAGATTGGCTTACACCATTAGAGAAATTTGCTCAGCTTGTTGATTATCATATGGCTTTTGAAACTGTCGCACCTCATGTTTGAATTCGCCCCTTTTTATTTAATTCTAAACTTGTACTGCGTTATCCAGCGAACCATCATCTTTATTTTTAGCAGTGTCTTTACTAATCAATGAGTCTGTATCACTATCTGTGGTAAAGCTTTTGCTATTTTTTTGCTTTTTCTTGTACATACACATCCCAATCGCGATACCTGTTCCCAATACTATAATTGACTTTAACATTTTGCACCTCTTCGATTAACGGAGTAACTTTTGAGAAATTAGCTTAAATTAATAGCATAAAATTTGTTATTTAACGGCTTTGATTTGCTCCGCTTTTGTAAGGTGTTTATTTTTTATGTTAATTGAAGAGAAAAATAATCCCGAAAAATAAATTTTGATACAAAGCAAAAAGCCTATTCTAAAAAAGAATAGGCTTTTCACTGTATTTCAGGATTAAGCAGCATTATGAATCGCTTTAGGCAATCTTATTATCTTTAAAAATACATTACAAATGTATTTAATGCTGAACTTTTAGTCAAGATGGGATTGAGGGTTTTTACCAATAATTAGCGATTATTGTGATGACTGTCACGTTTATATAATTAGGATAAGAAAAAACCCATTTCTACTTCTCATAAAGAAATGGGTGATGTGAAAACCACAAAAGACCTGAAATACCAAATGTTCTTACATTCAGTAAGGTTGAGTGTAGTGAATATACCGAATGGTTGACAATTAAACTATTTGTATTTTTTTTAGTCATTTCGGCCAATAAAAAAATAGTTATGATTCTGTAGATTAACTCTGTTTAGTCATTCATTATTGACCAAAAATTCTATAAAGCACCCTCACCCAATTATTAAGACATATATTTTCAATCAGTGTTTTTGAATAACCACGCTGTTGCATACGTTCAATTAAGCGATGTAGGCTTGTCACATCTTCAAGTTCAGTACCTATAAGTGCACCGTCAAAATCCGACCCAAAGCCCACATGCTCTTCGCCCAAATGATCCATTAAATATTCTAAATGTTCCAAAATTACATCAATGGATGTATCCGCATTTCGTTGTCCATCCGATCGTAAAAAAGCGACATCGAAATTTACCCCTACCATCCCTTTACTTTCTCGGATTGCTTTGAGTTGTGGGTCAGTTAAATTACGGGCTTGAGGACATAACGCATGTACATTAGAGTGCGTTGCTACAATTGGCTGCTGCAATATATCTACAGTATTCCAAAAAGCTTTCTCATTCATATGTGAAACATCAATCACCATTTTTTTATTTGCACAGCGTTTTATAAAGTCTTTGCCATCACTCGTGAGACCTGCTCCCGTGTCAGGTGAGTGAGGAAACTTAGCATTTAAACCATGTCCAAAACGGCTAGGTCTATTCCAGAGTGGGCCAATACTACGCAAGCCTCTTTCATAAAATACATCGAGTAAATCAGGATTTTGTTGTAAAGCTTCTGCACCTTCCATATGCAATACAATTGCTAGCTTTTGCTCTGCTAAACAATCCTGAATATTTTGAGCCGAGGTGCAAATTTTAATATTTTTAGAATACTGAGCAAGTTGATGAGATAAATCAAGTTGTTCCAAGCAAATTTGTTCAATTTGTTGTTGCGTAAAATCAGAAGCATTCTGATCAAATAATTTATTGGAATGATGCTGTTGCACATAGCTATATGGCGGTAAAAAAATCGCAAATATTCCACCAATAAACCCAGCTTCTTGACAGCGTTTTAGATCAAGATGGCCTACTAAACGTTCATGAATAAAAGCATGTACAGGATCTGGATGGTCACTTAGCCATAAACGTGTTAATGCGTCATTATGTCCATCAAAAACTGGAATATGGCGAGGCTTCATGAGTATTCCTGTTAATTGCTATATATCTGTAATCGTGTGGACTGGAATATTTTGGGTGGCGCTTAAAGATTTAGAGTTTCTACTATTACGGAAGACTAAATTTTGTAGAGGTGCAACCAACTGACTTTCTGCCCGTGCTTGTTCAATCATTTGATGATACGGCGATTTCCCACATACAGGATCGGCATTAGCCGCATCTCCAGTCAACATATAGGCCTGACAACGACATCCGCCAAAGTCACGATCTTTATCGGGACAGCTACGGCACCCTTCTGGCATCCACGCATCGCCACGGAAATGATTAAATCCAGTTGATTTGTACCAAATATCTGACAATTTATGTTCGCGGACATTCGGAAACGAAATGGGCAGTTGTCGTGCTGCATGGCAAGGTAGCGCCATACCATCTGGAGCAACCGTAAAGAAGATTTTACCCCAGCCATTCATACAGGCTTTTGGTCGTTCCTCATAATAATCGGGCACAACAAAAATGAGTTTGCAAGGGTGATTTTGCGCTTTTAATTTTTCTCGATATTCATTGGTAATCCGTTCAGCTCGTGTCAGTTGCTCTTGTGTGGGTAATAAACCTTGGCGGTTTAAAAAAGCCCAGCCATAAAACTGACAAATTGCCAACTCGACTGTGTCTGCGTTGAGCTCAAGGCAAAGTTCAATAATTTGTTCAATCTGGTCAATGTTATGTCGATGAATAACAAAGTTAAGCACCATTGGATAATCGTATTTCTTAACCAATCGGCACATTTCATATTTTTGTTCAAAAGCATGTTTTGAACCTGCTAAGGCATCATTCACCACAGGATCGCTAGCTTGGAAGCTCACTTGAATGTGGTCTAAACCCGCTTGTTTTAGATCAGCAATACGTTGTTCGGTAAGACCCATGCCTGAGGTAATGAGGTTGGTATAAAACCCTTGTTGATGAGCATGTGCAACGAGTTGTTCTAAATCTTGACGTACCAGTGGTTCACCGCCAGAAAAGCCGAGTTGAACAGCACCCATTTGACGTGCCTGATCAAAAACGTCAAACCACTCTTGAGTGGTTAGTTCATTTTTATGCTGAGCATAGTCCAAGGGGTTTGAGCAATATGGGCATTGTAGCGGACAACGATAAGTTAACTCCGCTAATAACCATAAAGGCAGGCCAACACCTTCTGTCATACTAAATCAATCCAGTGTTGCTGTTTTGCAACCAGCATATAATCCACTACATCTTGATCAATCTCAGAAATATCACCAAATTTTTGCTTTAACTGAGCAATAATTGCAGAAACATTTTGCTGCCCATCAATATATTGCCCGATTGCCCCTGCACTCTCATTTAACTTAATCATGCCTTCAGGATATAAAATCACAAAACCATTTTGAGCTGGCTCGAACTGAAAACGGTAACCTTGTCGCCATGTTGGCACAAGGTTTAAATCAAACTGCTCTTTATTCATTTAAATAGTCCTTTGTGCCAAACTCGTTTGCTTGTCACGCTGTGATATGGTGCTTCATTGTGAACATATGCCAAAGTTAAAGCATCTAAAATGCTCCATAAAATATCCAGTTTAAACTGCAATATTTCAAGCATTCGTTCTTGTTGCTCAAAAGTTGTAAATGAATCAAGCGTAATCGTTAGACCATGTTCAACGTCACGGCGTGCCTGACTCAAACGAGAACGAAAATACTCATAGCCTTTATCATCAATCCATGGGTAATGTTGTGGCCATGAATCAAGTCTTGATTGATGAATTTGTGGAGCAAAAAGTTCAGTTAAAGAGCTGCTTGCTGCTTCACGCCATGAAGCACGGCGTGCAAAGTTTACATAGGCATCTACCGCGAAGCGAACGCCCGGTAAAACTAACTCTTCAGAAATAACTTGTTCGCGACTCAAGCCCACAGCTTCAGCTAAGCGTAGCCATGCTTCTCGACCACCGCCATCTGGATATTCACCATCTTGATCGATCATGCGTTGAATCCATTCTTGACGGACTCGCTGATCAGGGCAATTTGCCATAATCGCCGCATCTTTAAGCGGAATATTAATTTGATAGTAATATCGGTTTGCAACCCAAGCCTGAATTTGTTGCTGGGTGGCTTTACCTTCATACATCATCACATGAAATGGATGATAGATATGATAATACTGGCCTTTATCGATAATGGCTTGTTTGAATTGTTCAGTCGTTAAAGCTTCAGGTGTTTGAGTCATGTTTCACCTTAGAGTTCAATCTGCATGCCGTCATAGGCAACTTCTACGCCATTTGCTTTAAGCTCAGCAAACTGACTAGAGTTTTCATTTAAAATTGGATTGGTATTGTTAATATGAATTAGCACTTTTTTAGGTGTACTCAGCTTGTTTAAATAAGACAGTGAACCACCTTCGCCACTAATATATAAATGCCCCATTTCGCGGCCAGTTTTAGTTCCAACCCCTGTTTGTTGCATTTCATCGTCTGTCCAAAGCGTACCATCGATCATGACACAGTCTGAACTCTGCATAATCTGCATGATTTGATCGTCAATTTTTCCAAGACCCGGCGCATAGAACAACTGTTTTTGTGTCTTATGATCTTTGATAATTAAAGCAATATTATCGCCATCATGTGGGTTATTTCGATGCGGTGAATATGGTGGAGCTGCACTTTTAATAATTAAGGGTAAAAATTCTAAATTTTCAAAACCATCAATTTTAAAAGCTTGTTTAGGGTTAATCTCATGATATTGAAGACCACCATTCCAGTGTTTGAGCATATTAAATACTGGAAAGCCGTTCGTTAAATCTTGGTGGACCATTTCTGTACACCATACATTCATTGGACAACCTTCACGTAAGGTTAAAAGCCCAGTGGTATGGTCTAACTGACTGTCCATTAAAATAACGCTTATTATTCCTGTATCACGCAATTTACGCGCTGGTTGCGCTGCTTTAAATTCGAAGAGTTGCTGACGGATGTCAGGTGACGCGTTTAATAAAACCCAGTCTGTTCCATTTTCAGAAACAGCAATCGATGATTGAGTACGGGCTTTGGCTTGGATTGTACCTGTGCGCACACCATGACAATTCGGGCAATTACAATTCCACTGCGGAAACCCGCCTCCAGCAGCTGAACCTAAAACATAAATATACATAAAATTAATATCTTATTAGAAAGAGATAAGCCCTAGAACAAGACTAGGGCTTATGACATATTTGATGAAACTGATTAACGTGCTTCAAAGTACATTGTAACTTCAAAACCAATGCGTAAATCAGTAAAAGCTGGTTTAGTCCATTGCATAAATTATCTCCGGTTCATATTAATCTTATGAAATGAATCACTTGATTAAGATTTATAAGGCAATTAAACATTTATTCTAAATAAAAAAATTGGGTTTGTAGACCACCCCTAGCTAAGATATTGTTCGATAATTGTGTTTTTTGTCCAAATTTTAATATTTCGAACATATTTGCTTATTGGGTGTTTCATCAAACATTCACACTAAAAGCGTATTTTTTATGCGTCTTAATTGATCAAATGATAAAAAATGAAAAATTTAACAATACTTTTTAAAGTAACAACACTTTCTCTGGCTGTAGCATTATTGGTGGGATGTAATGACGATGATGATAATGACACAGCACCACCTGCTCAAAGAAGCAATCAAACCGTAAATATTTTAGCTTTTAATGACTTTCACGGAAATCTTGAGCCACCTAAGCGTTATGTCGAGGCACCAAATCCAAATGATGCTGCTCAATCTGTTCGTATTCCTGTAGGAGGAGTGAGTTACTTCGCCGATGCGATTAAAAAACTTAAAGCAGAGAATCCAAATAATGCTGTGGTTTCGGCAGGCGATTTAATTAGCGCTTCTCCTCTCACCTCTTCTTTATTTTTAGATGAACCAACCATTGAAGTCATGAATGATATTCAAATTGACTTTAATGCTGTAGGTAACCATGAATTTGACCGTGGTACAGACGAATTACGCCGTTTAAAAAATGGTGGATGTCAGCAATATACCAGCACTGTACCTTGTCAAATTAATAAAAACTTTAGTGGTGCAAAATTTGATTTCCTCGCTGCTAACGTAGCAATGAAAAACGACACCAGTAAAACAATCTTCCCTGCTTATAAAGTCAAAACTTATGGTGGAATTCCAGTTGCATTTATTGGTTTAACCCTTAAAGCGACGCCAAGTATTGTTTCTGCGGCGGGTATTAAAGACGTTGAGTTCCGTGATGAAGCAGATACGGTAAATGCCTTGATTCCTGAATTAAAAAAACAAGGAATTGAAGCCATTGTAGTCGTTGTCCATGAAGGTGCGGCGCCAAGTACCAAGCTCAATCAAAAAACATGTGATGGCTTAAGCGGTCCAATTTTGGGTATTTTGGATAAACTTAATCCAGCAGTTGATATTGTTGTTTCAGGTCACACACATCAATCTTATATTTGTGACTATGCGACAAAAAATCCAGCTAAACCATTCTTACTTACTTCAGCTGGACAATATGGCACGCTTATTACTGACATCAAGATTGAATTAGATGGTAAAACTGGTGATGTCATTAAAAAAGATGCGAAACAGGTTCCTGTACAAAGTGAAGCCTATACATCCGGTACAACCACGGTAAGTCTTACAGACCTCTATCAAAAATTTAGTAAAACTCCAAGCATTGAAGCAATCTTAGATAAATACCGCCAAGCTGTGACTACCATTTCAAGTCGTGTGGTTGGAACTGCAACAGCGGTGATAAGTCGTACTCAAGTCGAAAGTGGTGAAAGTCCGCTAGGTATTATGATTGCCGATGCTCAGCAAGCGGCTGCCTTAAAAGCAAGTAATCAAGGCTCAGATTTTACGCTAATGAATCCAGGCGGTGTGCGTGCGGATCTACTGATTAATAGTAGTAACCAGATTACCTTTGGTGATGTTTTTGCGGTTCAACCTTTCGGTAACTCTATTGTGACGTTGAGCTTAACCGGTAAACAGATTAGAGATGTGCTTGAACAGCAATGGTCTGGTGCAAATGCAAATTCACCTAGAATTTTACAGCCGTCTAAAGAGTTGAGTTACCAATATGCAGCAAATACATCTGTTTCACCACGAGCAACTAACATTATGATTGCAGGTTCACCGTTGGTTGACACTAAAGTGTATCGCGTGACGGTAAATAGCTTCTTGGCAGATGGTGGTGACAACTTTACGGTATTAAAAGAAGGCCAAAACCGTGTCGGTGGTGGTCAAGATATTGATGCGCTTGAAAACTATGTTGCTGAAAACTCTAAAGATTCACCTTTAACTATTCCAGCTACGACTCGAATTAAAGTTATCAAGTAACTGATTTAATGAGAATAAAGGACAGTATGATGCTGTCCTTTATTTTCTATGGCAGTTTAAAAGATTTTTATTCGGTATATAGATTGAGCTCAACACTACTGATATCGACTCCAGTATTTGCAAAAATAATATCCGTAACCTCATGAAGTAATTCTTTAACTTTGTCATTTTCAAAGTTCAATGCTTCAGAGGTTTTGAGCGAAATAAGGTTACAACTCATCTTGTCTTTTCTAAGCTTATAAATACTTTTGCTTTTCCCTAGGAATACTCTTTTGATGAGTTTACGGTTTTCAAATTCTGACAAGATTCGATAAATCGTTCCTAGCGTTATTTTATGTTCATTTTTAATTTGCGTATAAATACTCACAGCACTTAAGCCTTGTGGATTTTGATTTAAAATTTCAAAAACCTGTATTCTTGATTTTTTTATGGGTAGTCCATTTAATAATGATTTTGAAGTTGCTGTCATGATTAATTAACCTTAATGTTGAAAAAATATAGAAATTTTTTAAATTATTTTGTCTATACTTACTTGAAAATTATGGAAATGATTTGATGTATAAATCAGAGCTTATTACCCTATAAATAAGCTTTGAGCTGATTATAAGATTCTGAATAATTTAATATTATTCCTAATTCACTATCTACATGTACGCACTTGGCGAATAAAAGAATTCTTGAGCTGAACCATATTGCGACCCTCTTCATTAAGTCATTTTTCGACCTTATTCTATATAATGATTAACACATGATAAATATTATCATTTATGTTTAGCGGTGTATCATATACATATAAGTTTTAATATTCAATATTAAGTAATTATCAAATGCATAATGATAACCATTATATATTACTGATTAAATGATGATGAGTTGCATCAATTCTCTATTATAAGTATTCATTTCCACCCATATAAAAAGCAGATCGATGATCTGCTTTTTATATTTTAAATAGAATAAGTTAAATGACTATTATGCTAAGGATGGTACATCTTGTTCTTGCATCCATGCATGAATCACTTGTTGTGTTGTCATGACTTGAGCGCATCGTGTACTAGCATATTTTAACGCCATATCGTGCTCTTCTCGGCTAAAGTCAGCTAATGCATCACCACATAAGAATGGTTGGATGTTTAGCATAAAAGCTTCAGCAGCACTCATAAGACAACCAATATGTGCATATACCCCACAGATAATTAGTTGATCGCGACCAGATTCCCGCATGAGTTGTTCGAGAGGTGAAAATTTAAAAACACTATATCTCCACTTGGTAAGAACCGTATCATTTTTTTGAGGTGAAATTTTTGGCAAAATCTGCGTAAAGCTCGGCTCGTTCTTTAAACCAGGTCCCCAAAAATCAGTTAATAACTGTCGATGTTCAGGTGATTGATTACCCGGTTGTGCTGTATAAACAACGGGAATATTAGATTGATGAGCGGCGTCAATTAATGCTTTGGTATTTTTAATGAGTTCTGGAATAGGTTCCTGAGTCAAGTCATAGAAATCTAAAAAATATTGCTGCATATCATGAACCAATAAAACAGCTCGATTCGTATGCAATGGCCAATTTGTTTTGTTGGGAGTAAATTCATGGGCTTGGGGCATACTGTAACTTGCAATCTTTGGAATACTCATTAGTATTTTCCTTTTCTATTTTTCAAAATATTTTTTAATTTCAGATGGTTGTTGTGCTGAAGTAATCTTTAAACCCCAAGTGTCGCTCCCCCATCTACCACTATTTCTTGCATCGTAATTTGGGCAGCTTGGTCCGAAAGTAAAAAGATCACGGTATTGGCAATATCATCTGGTTGCGCGAGTTTTCTTAAGGGAATACCTGTTCGGTACTGACTCAAATCACCATCAATTACTGCAGGTGGAGGTGTATTATCAGTCCAGAGTTGTTGCTGCATTTGAGTGAGAGTAGATCCAGGTGAAACAATATTTAGCCTGACTTGATAAGGTGCAATTTCAAGTGCCAGATTGCGACAAAAATGACTCAGTGCGGCCTTAGTGGTGGCGTACATACCAAGTTGCATACGCGGCATGCGTGCACTATTTGAACTAATAGTGACAATACTGCCCTGCCTTTTTGCACAAAAATGTTTAGCAACTTGTTGGCTAATCGCAATAGGTGCCATGACATTGATCGCAAAAAGTGTTTCCCAATCTTCCGTTTTGGCTTCAAGCATGGAGCGCATAATTAATACTCCTGCTGCATTTACTAACCCCGTAATTTCGTATCTTTCTAAAAGCTCTGAAATTAAAGTTTGTGTTTCTTGTTGATGGGTAATGTCTTGTGAGAGGCCTTGCCATTGTGAAGTTTGATCTGGCGTTATTGTTTTGCTGATATCCCATTGTTTAGGATTTTCTTGTCGGTCAATACCAATAACGTGATAGCCCTGATCTAGTAGTTGCTTGGCAATAGCCGCTCCTATCCCTCTTGCAGCACCTGTGACCACGATGGTAGAGCGCATGTGGATACTCCAATTTATATTATAAAGAAATCTATAAATATAATTGCAAATAATTATCATTCTTATCAAGAGTAAATTAAAATAAAAGATTAATTTATGATCTTAGGCAAATGAGCTTTAGCTTAAAATTTTAAATTAAATTGTTGTTTTATATTATTTTTATTAAATTAGAAGGTCAGAAATATTTTATTGTTAATAATCATTTTCAATAAGGCAGGTTTTGATTTATTCGGCTAAAATCTGATTTATGGTTTATCAAACCTAGTAACTTTTAGGGTTCAATCTCCAGCAGGCTAAGAATGAGTTCTCGATAATCCTGAATCTTGTAAGTTTGGAAATGCGTATAAAAAATGAAAAATTATAGAATCCACATTGTTTCGGTCAGTTGTTTAATCTCTTGAATATCATGACTCACATAAATCATTGGAATTTTTATTTCCTCTTTTACTTTCTGAAAAAAAGGAATAATTTCAGCTTTATGATTCGCATCTAATGCTGATAAAGGCTCATCTAGAAGTAACAGTTTAGGTGAATATAACAATGCTCGACCTAGTGCCACGCGCTGTTTTTCCCCTCCTGAGAGTTTAATGGGCATACGTTGTAATAAGTGCCCTAACTTTAATAACTCAATAATATAATCTGCTTCAAAGTGACGTTCTTGTTGGGAAAGATGCTTAAGACCAAATAATAAGTTTTGCTTTACCGTTTTATGCGGAAAAAGCTGAGCATCTTGAAAAACCAATCCAACATGTCGCTTTTGGGTGCTCAAATTAATGTTTTGATCTGAATCAAACCATGTTTGATCCTGTATTTTAATGAGTCCATTACGCGGAGTATTCAGGCCTGCAATGGCATGTAAAATCGATGTTTTACCTGAACCCGATGCACCAAATAATCCAATAACAGCAGCATCTGACTGGAAACTAGGCTCAATATGAAATTGACCCATCTGTAGCTGAAAACGGCAATCAATCAACATAATTTTACCGCCCCAAACGCTTCTTTTGATAACGATGAAACCACTGGGCAAACCATAATGCCAGAAAAGCTACACTTAACGATAAAACAATAAGCCTTTGAATAGCGGCCTCGGTGTCGGGTTGTTGCATTAAGCTATACATAGCTAAAGGCAAAGTACGCGTTTCATTTGAAATATTACCCACAAAGGTAATGGTCGCACCAAACTCACCTAAACTACGGCAAAAACATAAAATAGCACCAACTAAAATGCCACTGCTGGCAAGAGGCAAAGTGACATGAAAAAATGCCCCTAAAGATGAGGCACCTAACGTCTTTGCTGCCATTTCTAAACGCTGATCGACCAGTTCAATCGCTAGTCGAATAGATTGTACCAATAGCGGAAAACCCATCACTGCCGAAGCAAGAACGGCGCCTTTCCAGTTAAATGCAAAATCAATTCCGAGCGGTGCCAAATATTGCCCAATAATGCCGCGACTGCCAAAAACTTGTAAAAGCAAATAACCAGGTACAACTGGCGGTAGCACTAAAGGTAAAAACATCAATGTTTCAATAAATGACTTACCCCAAAACTCTTTACGTGCTAAAAACCATCCCACACAAATTGCAGGAATAATACTGACCACAAGACAACTTGCTGCAACCTTACAAGAAAGTTGCAGAACGCTGAGTTCTTCTGGAGTTAAAGAAAGCATCATGGTTTTGCTGAAGCCAACACACTAAAGCCATATTTTTTAAAGACTGCTTTGGCTTGGTTGCTTTGTAAAAATTGGTAGAACTTTATTGAATTCGGATTTTTTTTAATCAACCCTACAGGATAAATAATTGGCGAATGCGTATTTTCCGGAAATACGCCAGCTACTTTTACGTCTTTGCTAATCGTAGCATCGGTTGCATAGACAATCCCAACCTGACATTCACCACGTGCAACAAAGTTTAATGCAGCTCGAACATCTTCTGTTTCGACTAATTTTGGCTCAATACGACTCCACCAACCTAAATTAGTAAAAGCTTGTTTAGCATATTTGCCTATAGGCACACTTTTGGTATCCCCTGTACAAATCTTGCCTTTAAACACTTTGTTTGGATCGTTGGTTTTATCTAGTTTTACATTTAGTGACTGCCCTTTAGGGGTAATTAGCACCAAACGATTGCCTAGTAAATTTATGCGGTCATTTGCTGCAACTCGTTTTTTGTTTTGTAGATAATCCATCCACTGGGTATCTGCTGAAATAAAAATATCTGCCGGCGCATCTGCTTCAATTTGTTTAGCTAAGGTTGATGAACCAGCATACGAAGTTTTAACTTCTACTTTATTCTGTTTTTCGTAAATTTTTTCTAAATCGTTAATTGCATTGGTTAAGCTCGCTGCTGCATAAACGGTAACCGATTCAGCCTTGGCTGGAACATTAAAGACCAATCCGATGCTGAGGACTGAACAGGTTAAAGCTAACTTTTTTATCTTCGTATCACTTACCATTATTTTTTACCTTTTTGTCGTTTTTGCAGCGATATATACCCAAGAATATAGCGCTACATAAAGATTATGAAAAGTATAATTCGTCAAATATAAATGATCGGAATGAAGGTAAATAGCGCAATTTGTATTTAGAACTTCATTTTGGTGCACTCGGTAGTGAGTACTAACCATTTAAGAACACCATATAAAACTTATTTTCTTTTAAATTTTAGTGAATAATTTAATTGGTTTTATAGTTATCCCTATGCCAAAAAACACATAGAGATAACCATAAAGATCAGTCGTTTATGCCAGCTACTTTTTTTAGATACGCAATAAAAACGCCTATCCCAAACCATCTTTTACGATAGTGCAGAATAGACGCCATTGTCTGTGTAACTGAAAATTGCAGCAGTGCTTTTTAAGCGTGCAATTTATATTAAGCAAAAGCTATACCACATTAAAAAATTCAGTCGCTATGAAAGTTTTTATTTAGCGTTTTAAATAGCTACTCATAATTTGATAATTATGTTGTAAGGCTTGTCGAGCATTGATTTCCATTTGGCGGTAATGCTGTAAGACTTTCTGGCCCAAAGCTGTAACGGCTGCCCCACCACCATGTGTTCCACCTGTTTGAGTTTCAACTAAAGCTGTTTCAAAGCACTGATTCATGGTGTCGACCAACTGCCACGCACGGCGGTAACTCATATTCATAGATTTTGCAGCTTGTGAGATCGAACCAGTTCTCTCAATTGCTTCAAGTAAATCTGCTTTACCCGGACCAAATGCAATATTTTGCTCTAAAAGAATTCTAATTTGTAATTTTAAGTTTTGTTCTTCCATAGACTTAGTTCACAAAATTTCATTTTATGCTCCTTAACATTATAAGGAACTTTGATAGGTTAAAACACATAGAATTTTTAAATCTATACTCTTTCCTAAAAAGAGTTCGATCAAAAAATCAAAACTGCACAAAGTGGATAAAGATCTGGAAAAAACGGATAGAGGCTAAGGCCTAATCGCGGTTCAATCAGTTAAAAGCTGATTGATTGGAGGATTGAGCAATGACCTCATCTAATTTAAAACAATGGAATGATTTTATAGATGGATGTATCGACTTCCGTCCTAACGATGGCGTGTTTCGTATTGCACGTAATATGTTTACCGAGCCTGAACTATTTGACTTGGAAATGGAACTTATTTTTGAAAAGGTTTGGATTTACGCATGTCACGAAAGTGAGATTCCAAACAATCATGATTTCCTAACAGTTCAAATTGGTCGTCAACCGATTATTGTAAGTCGTGATGGTAAAGGCGAACTACATGCTATGGTGAATGCTTGTGAACACCGCGGTGCGACCTTAACACGCGTTGCTAAAGGCAACCAATCTACATTTACATGTCCGTTCCACGCATGGTGCTACAAGTCAGATGGTCGTTTGGTGAAAGTCAAAGCACCTGGTGAATATTGTGAAGATTTTGATAAATCAAGCCGTGGCTTAAAACAAGGCCGCATTGCCAGCTATCGTGGATTTGTGTTTGTAAGCCTTGATACTCAAGCAACAGATTCTCTAGAAGACTTTTTGGGCGATGCAAAACTGTTCCTTGATTTAATGGTTAACCAGTCGCCAACAGGTGAACTCGAAGTACTACAAGGCAAGTCATCTTATACCTTTGCAGGTAATTGGAAGCTACAAAATGAAAATGGCTTAGATGGTTACCATGTCAGCACTGTCCACTATAACTATGTCTCTACAGTTCAACATCGTCAGCAAGTCAATGCATCAAAAGGTGAAGAACTCGACACGCTTGACTACAGCAAGTTAGGTGCCGGTGATTCAGAAACTGACGATGGCTGGTTTAGTTTTAAAAATGGTCATAGTGTTTTATTTAGTGATATGCCAAACCCAACAGTTCGTCCGGGTTACAGTACAGTTATGCCGTATATGGTCGAAAAATATGGCGACAAATATGCTGAGTGGGCAATGCATCGTTTAAGAAACTTAAACTTGTACCCTAGCCTATTCTTTATGGACCAAATTAGTTCACAGCTTCGTATTGTTCGTCCAGTGGCATGGAACAAAACCGAAGTCATTAGTCAATGTATTGGGGTTAAAGGTGAATCTGCTGAAGCACGCCGTAACCGTATTCGCCAGTTTGAAGATTTCTTTAACGTATCAGGCCTTGGTACACCAGACGATTTAGTTGAATTCCGTGAACAGCAAAAAGGTTTTCAGGCACGTCTTGAACGTTGGAGCGATATTTCTCGTGGCTGTCAGTCTTGGGAATATGGCGCGACCAAAAATTCACAAGATTTAGGCATTCAACCCGTCATTACTGGCCGTGAGTTTACCCATGAAGGACTTTATGTAAACCAGCATGGACATTGGCAACGTCTCATGCTCGATGGCTTAAATAAAAAAGCATTGAAAATGCAGGATATTACTTTTGAAAACAATGCCGTAATGGATGAGGTGTAACCATGTCACAAGAACTACATTTTGCTGTATCTCAGTTTTTGTACAAAAAAGCAGAACTTTGTGATGCTTATGACTGGGATGCCTATCTAGAGCTTTACGATGAAGATAGTGAATATCATATTCCACAGTGGATTGATGACTATAACTATGTTCAAGATCCAAATCAGGGCTTGTCTTATATTTATTATGCGGACCGTACAGGTCTTGAAGACCGTGTATTCCGTATTCGTACAGGTAAAGCAGCATCTGCAACGCCGTTACCCCGTACGTTACACAGCATAAACAACATCCGAGTTAAAACATTGGATGATGGATTAATTGAAGCAAAAGTTGCATGGCAAACGCTTTATAACCGTCAAGGTTTAGAAGGCTGTTTTTACGGACACGCTACTTATCTTTTACGCCAAACCGCAGATGGTTTCCGTATTCGTCGCCAGCACAGCATTTTGCTGAATGACAAAATTGATTCCGTTTTAGACTTCTATCACGTTTAAGGGGAATGAAAATGGGACATTCAGTTGCACTTAACTTTGCCGATGGCAAAACCTTTTTCATTTCGGTAAATAACGATGAATTGCTGCTTGATGCAGCAGTTCGACAAGGAATTAACCTCCCGCTAGACTGCCGTGAAGGTGTTTGTGGTACCTGTCAGGGACAGTGTGAAACTGGCATTTATGAACAAGAATATGTTGATGAAGATGCATTAAGTGAACGTGATTTGGCTGAGCGTAAAATGTTAGCTTGCCAGACGCGTGTAAAATCCGATGCAGCTTTTTATTTCGATCATGATTCTGCTATCTGTAACGCTGGTGATACCTTAAAAATTGAAACCAAAGTGACTGCTGTTGAGCTGGTTTCTGAAACGACAGCAATTTTGCATCTTGATGCGAGCAGTCATGCTGAACAACTTCAGTTTTTACCGGGTCAATATGCTCGTTTGCAAATTCCTGATACTGAAGATTGGCGTTCTTATTCTTTTGCAAATAGACCAAATGCAACCAATCAATTGCAATTTCTAATTCGTCTTTTGCCAGACGGTGTGATGAGTAATTATTTGCGTGATCGTTGTCAGGTTGGACAAAGCCTACTTATTGAAGCGCCACTTGGTAGTTTCTACTTACGTGAAGTAGAGCGACCACTGGTTTTTGTGGCAGGTGGAACAGGATTATCAGCTTTCTTGGGAATGCTAGATAACTTGGTGGATCAACCAAACTCACCTGCAGTTCAGTTGTATTACGGCGTAAATAATGAAACCGATTTATGTGAACAACAACGTTTACATGCTTATGCTGAACAGCTACCCAACTTTAGTTATCACCCGATTGTGACTAAGGCAACGGAAGCTTGGCAAGGTAAAGCAGGCTATATTCACGAGCACTTAAATAAAGATCAACTGGCTGAGCAGGCTTTTGATATGTATTTATGTGGCCCACCGCCAATGATTGAAGCCGTTAAAAATTGGTTGGATGAGCAAGCTCTGCAAAATTATCGTATTTACAGCGAGAAGTTTTTACAGAGCAATACCTCACGTTGAAGTATAAATAATTTAAAAACCACTGAAACCTGAAATGATTCAATATACTCTTATAAGGAGTATATTGAATTTTTGCATAAAAATTAAAAGTTATTATATATTAATAGTTTAAAACAATAAATTTCGGCAAAATAAAATTGACCAGTTCGTTCGGATTTGCTATAAATTTTGATAGATCTTAAGGAATAAGATCATGATGAGATTAACTTATAGCACCTTTTATATTCCCCTATTCTATTTCTCGAATGTATTAAATTGCTGGACAAAATCCGATGTAAAAATTTGAGAAAATCATATTAATTAGCGGTTAAATTGGTCTGTATTTTGCTTATATCTCATTGTAATTTGTGAATAACTTAATTTTTTAAGTGCCGTATTTACTTGCTGTGCAGCGAAGTTTTAAAGCTTTTACAACACAAGTAAATACAGGAGTGAGCCAAAAGGGATAAATATGAACCAAGCCAACTCCACAGAACTCAGTGGGCGTCATTTTCAAAATGAGTCTATCTTTACCAATCATAATCTGGTGTTTGATCATCACGATTTAAGCGAAACTTGCCGAAATGTAGGGCAGATTTTTAAACCGCATGATCTTAAAATCTCTCATCAAAAGCGAGATTTCAGTGCAACCATGCACCATGTTAAAACAGGCGCACTATCTATTAGTCGCTTGGAATATGGTGCGGATGTCATTATTGAACCAGATCACCTTGATAACTTTTACCTCATTCAAATTCCAACTCAAGGCTACGCAGAAATCGAGTTTGGTTCTCAAAAGTTTATTTCTTATTCTCAAGTTGCTTCTCTTATTTCTCCTCAGCAATCTTTACGTATGCGCTGGCACGCGAACTCACCACAGCTCATTCTAAAAGTTTCAAAGGATGATTTTACTTACCATTGTCGCCAACACATTGCCGATTCAGAAAACAACTTACTCATTTTCGACCCAAAATTAGACTTTGCTACACAAAGTGGAGCCTACTTTTTACAGCTCGTTAGAACATTGATGGATGCTTTGGTTTGTGAACAACACCCGCTTCATCATCCTTTAGCCTTTAAACAGTTTGAGTCGAATCTATTCAATGCACTCATTTATGGTCAACCCAATAACGCATTACATAAAATAGATCAGCATAAAGAAAAAACCGTCTCTCCTTATTTTGTGAAGCGCACAGAAGCCTATATTAAAGAACATTTACATGAGCCGCTTAATGTCGAAATTTTGGCTGAACATGCTGGTGTGAGTGTGAGAACGTTATTTACTGGTTTTAAAAACTATTTGGGTACTACCCCAATGTCTTATTTAAAAGAATTACGCTTTGAACAAGCTCATTTAGAGCTGATGCATAATGAAAATCTGTCGGTTACTGACGTTGCATTTAAATGGGGATTTACTCACTTAGGTCGTTTTTCTCAAGAATATAAACGCCGTTATGGTGAGTTACCTTCGTCTACTCGCCGTTCTGGTCACAGTGAAGGTTCAGGCTTAATTACTTCAATTTTTTCTTAAGTTTAAAATAGACGAAAGCCTTTTATATTGATTGATATAAAAGGCTTTTTTTATGATTTAAAAATGATGGACATAACGAACTTGTAGTCGTGTTCCCTCTGGACGGTTTTCAGCATCTTGCTCAAAATATGCATTTGCAACCAAGTGATCATTTTTAGAAAAACTGTACATCGCACCAGGACCAATTGCCCAAACTTGTTCACGTCGACCTTTGACTTTTTCACCATCGACTTCGGTATCAGTGACTTGTTTTAGCCAATAACCATTCAGTCCTAAGCGAAACTGTTCAGTAATAGCATAGTCCGTTGCAAAGTTTGCATGAATTGCCTGCCCTGCCTGCATATCATTTGCTCCAACAAAAGCATAGCTTGGGTCATTATTCTTAAAGTTATAGAGATAATGGATACGCGTTGAAGCTGTCCACTTTGGATTAAACCAATACGTTGCAGCCCAATAAGGATCAAATGAAACAGCGTTATTACTTGGGTTAATATCTTTTTGCTGGTCGTACTCGCCAGTAGGTAAATTCACCTGAAACTCAAAACGATGTACAAACTTCGGTCCTTGTGCACCCATGACTGGATCGAATTGAATAAAAGGTCCGATCATAATGTCCCCAAAGCCGCTTTGGGCCTTAATGGCAGCATTATTCAAGCCATCATCCATGTCCATTTTACTGACAAAAGGAATTAAAAAATTCATACCTAGACTGGCTTTATCTTTTACTCGGACATTCGATAAATAACTAATCTGTTCAACCAGTACTTGATAATTTAAATCTGTTTTAGGTAAACCGAGTTTTTGTCCATTGGCATCGACCAGATTATTGCTATCGTAATTTTGAAAATAGGTTTGAGCATACCAACCGGGCCCTGCGGGTAAACCGCCATCGAGAAAGCTGGTCATACCTAAGTTTACAGTCGGTAAATCATAGGCATGAGAAACTAATGGCAAACCCAACAATGTCCCTGCTAAAAAGCCATGTTTAATTAAAGTGCTTTTCATCTTCTTATTTCCTATAAAAAAATCACGACCGGAGTGATCGTGATTATGGTGAATTAATGTGTTAATTCTGGATGCTCAGCGGCAATCCGATACTTTCCTGCGTGGAATACCAATGGTTCACCTTGGCGTTGTTGGTATTGTTCAATCTGACCAATAAAAATCAGGTGATCTCCGCCCTCATACTGATTTACATTGCGGCAAACCAAGGTTGCGAGTGCATTGGATAAAATAGGAACGCCTGCATTGCATTGTTGATGAGCAATGCCTGCAAATTTATCTTCGGCACCTCGAGCAAAATGTCCTGAAAGCTGATGATGTTCTTGGGCCAACATGTGAATGGCAAAATATTCAGCTTCTACAAAATCAGACAAACTTGGCGCTGTTTTTGAAAGGCTCCACAAAATTAATGGCGGATCTAAAGACAGAGATGAAAACGAATTGGCTGTCATGCCTATTTTCCGACCATCTTTACCACGAGTTGTAATTATGGTAACGCCAGTTGCAAACTGTCCAAGCAAGTTACGGATTTCTCTCGGGTTTTCAGCATTAATGGCTTGTAAAGCTAAAGTTTCAATTGTGTCCATTTTAAAATCTCCCTTTGATATTTTGACCTTAAGCGACTTTTGCTGCGGTTTTTGAGACCAAGAATGCTTGAGCTTGATCTGCATCAAACCACCAAGGGGCAAAAGCGCGAGGGTCATCAAAGTTATTGGCCATAATTGAAGCAATGCTTTGGTTTTGGCTTGCAGCTGCTAATAGTTCAACAACATGCGGTTGTGGCGGTACGAGCAAGCTATTGGTCCAAGCCACGACTTTTTCTGCATAAGCCCAATAGCGTTCAAAAGTTTGAACCATCCATTGTTCGCTAAAGCTTTGATTATCATTGGCTAAAATGGCATCGAAATAGATCTTGCTACACTTAGCCGCATTGTTTGAGCCTTGACCGGTAATCGGATCATTGACCACTAAGGCATCTGCCATGCCAAAAATCTTCTTGCCAGACGGTAAGGTTAAAACGGGTTTGCGTACGGTCGGCGGGAAACGCCCTGCTAAATATCCACCAGCATCGGTCAACTCAACATTTGTGCAACGTTCATATTCCCAAGGCACAAATTTCTTGAGTAAATTCAAACTGCATTGCAGATGCTGTTCGGGTGTTTTGACATCTTGCCAGCAGTCCATTGGACCGTTTGGAATACCTTCAAACACCATGATGTCGCAAGGACCATTAACGGTAAGTGCTGGAAATGAAAAGTATTCGCCGACTTCAGGAATAATGTTAAAAGTCACACGTGAATAAGGTGAAATTGGCTTCATGTTTTTGACGTAGGTCAAAGCCAAAGCACGTTGAGGCTTATCAAAAATACTTCGTACATCATCACGCTCAAACTGTTTAACGACTTCACCTTTACCAGCCGCGAGTAATACAAGCTCGTAGTCGTTTGCGAGTTGTTCTAACTCTTCTATTCCAACATCCTGAATTACTAATCGACCGCCACGGCGTTCAAATTCTTCCATCCAATATGGCATTTTGACGCGTTGATCGACCGATTGAGCGTAGCGCTCAAGACGAGCACTCCATTCAAATGCTTTACCACCATTTTCAGGATTGACTAAAGCAAGCCCAATACCTTCTACCGCTGGACATTGTTCTTCCCAAAAATTTAGTCCTAAGTCACGTTCAGTTTGTAAAGCGGTATGAAACATACACTGGCTTGACATGACTTTACCTTGACGGATTTCGTCGGCAGTACGGTTGGTGATCATGGTTACGTCATAGCCTGTATCTAATAAACCCAAACCAAGCTGTAAACCAGACTGTCCTGCTCCAACAATTGCAATACGGCGCATAATCTTCTCCATAATTTTTTAAATGTGCTTTTAAAACGCTGTGCTATTCAGCTAAACGTGGAATAGCGGGCTGTGATCCTTCAGGGCCCATCACTGAATATCCGCCATCGACCGCATAATCTGCTCCGGTAACAAAACTCGCAGCGGGTGACACTAAAAACAAAACCACGTTGGCGACTTCTTCGGGATGACCCAATCGGCCTAGTAAGTGATAATCGGCTGCCACGCTATCGGCCTTTTCACGGTTATTACCACTGACTTCTGCAATGACTCGCGACCATGTCCAACCCGGTGAAACGGAGTTGACGCGAATACCGTCGGCAGCAAAATCCATTGCCATGCTTTGTGTGAGTTGACGTATTGCGGCTTTAGAAACTGGGTATAACCAGCGTCCTGTTTGTGCTACTTTGGCCGAGATTGAAGTAAAGTTAACGATTGAACCTTGCTGCTTTTTTAGGTCATGGTATAAAGCACGGCTCAGCTCAACTGTTGAGACCAAATTAATATCGAGTGCTTGTAACCAGTCCTGACGTGAAGATTTAAAACCGTCATCTAAATAGGTACATGCCAAATTCACCAAGTAACTTACTTCACCTAAATGTTGATGAATATCTGCCACAGCTTGTTGAATAGCCGCATCGCTGGTTAAATCGGTTTGAATAAACATCACATCATGGTTAAAGCTTTCTGCAATCGCCTTGCCTTTAGCATCAATATCTAAAATAGCAACATGAGCACCTGCATTTACCAACGCTTGTACGACAGCTTTACCAATCAGGGTTGCACCGCCACTTACCACAGCGACTTTTCCTTTTAAATCTATATTCATTGCAGATACTCCTTAATTGACTGGCTTGCCTTCACTACTTGACCAAGTTGACATCAACGTATTGGAAGGAAGATCTTCATCAAGAAGTTTTCGAGCTGTCTCGACACCTGCAACTGGTAAGCCTGTTGGGTCTAATAAACCAATTTGAACAAGTACAGACGCTTGGTCCCAGTAAATATGCTCATGGCACAACTTTGACCCTCTAAACTGGATCACACCTAACATTGGAATTTCGACATATTTACCAGTCGGTTTTACACCTGGTAATAACCAGTCAATTTCAGCGTCGTGGGTAAAGCTCATAATGAATTCGTCAACCACTTGCGTTGAGCCAACCGTACGAGAGATCGAAGTGATCTTCATATCTTTCGGGTTTTGATGCACAAAGTGATATTGATAAAAACGGGCAAGCTGGCTTTGGCCTACACCGCCAGTTAAGGTTGGAATATGGTTGACATAAGGTTCAGCAACCATCGTTGCCATGGTAGCTGGTACGTCACGCGTATCGAACTCATGCCGAATATGCTCTTCCCATAGTGCAACTAGGTCATATTTCGGCCCAATCGTTTCATGTAGAGCTGTTACTGTACGTTCATGGGCAAAGCGCGCTGAAGGTTTGTGGTAATGGTTGCTTTTTGGTCGTGCAAAAGCATGATCAACACCTTCATAAACATAAGCTTGTACATTTGAATATTGGTTAACTGCATCGACAATCGCTTGCCTCGCATCTGGCGGTGTAAATTGGTCCAGTTCTGCAATATGTAAAACCAAACGCCCCTTTACGTTGGCTAACTCATCTAAGGCTTTTTCAATGCCTACACCGTAATAACCTACGGCACATGCCACTTCAGAAAGTCGACAGCCTGAAAGATACGCAAGCTTTCCACCTAAGCAATAGCCCACTACGCCGAGACCTGTAGAGGTATCACATTCTGGTTGTGTCTTTAAAAAAGCTAAGCTGTCCTGAATATCTTCAACACCGAGGTTTTCATCATATTGCTGATAAAGTTCAAAAGCTTTTTGAAAGTCATCTGGTGTATAACCGAGTTCAATATTAGGTGCTACACGCCAAAATAGATCAGGAACCAAAACGGTATAGCCTTCTTCTGCAAGAAATTCTGCTTTTTCTCGCATGGCTGCATTAACCCCAAAGATTTCCTGACAAAGCACCACTCCAGGTCCTTTTCCTGTTTCTGGTGTCGCTAGATACGCACTGAACTGCTTTCCAGATGCAGTTTTAATTTGAATGGTTTGACCAGCCATAGTGTCAACTCCTGACATTGTTATGGCTTTATCTTCTATCCGAATTTTTTTTTAGACTGTCCAAAAGCTGCAAGCACTATCCAATCTCTGCGTAATTATCAAAATCAATCAAACTGGATAAAAATTAAAAAAATAAGAAACACCTATATTTCAAAAGTTTAAATTAAAAAATTAAATTAATGCTTTTTATCTAATTTGGAAAAAATGGATGAAGATTAGGACTTATTGGATAGTGACGATTGGCTAAAAATAGTTCAATCAAGTCATGTAATCCGTTTGATTACATAAAAAAAGCCCAGTCATTTTCTAAATTAAGGCGTTTATTTATGCATCGACCATGGCCACTTTATGGACAACAAAAAACGTTAATGCTCATCAATATTTTATGTTGTAGTGCATTTTCTACTCAGGCTTATTCAGCGGATGAAGAATGGAAATTTACATCAAAAAATGCATATATAGACAGAAACTATGACAATCCAGATGTAAAAGACACAGGTAGCTGGTCACAATCAGTTTCTCTATTTTACAACTCAAATATGCATGATACGCCGTTAGAAATTGGAGGAACCCCGATTCAAATTGGCGCAAATGCTTCAGCACAATATGCGGTTCGTTTAAGCCAAGATAAACATGTTGCAGATACGGTATTACCTTTCGATAAAGCGACGCAGTCCCAAGCACCTGATTATCTAAAATATGGCGCAACCTTAAAGTTAGGCTATAACAAGACACTACTCAGCATTGGTGAATTATGGCTGGATTTACCCGTAACCACTGTAGATGCAAGTCGACAACTTCTAACGTCTTATTGGGGAACTAATCTTAAAAGTCAGCTAAACGATAAGATTTTTGCAGAAATTGGCCGTATTGAAAAAGTATCACCGCGAAATGAAGAAGATTTCCATCGATTTTCTTTTACTTCAAAAGGTGTGACTGGCTACTCTGATGGCCTTAACTATATAGATCTTCGCTATCAATTTACGCCTACGTTGAAAGGCGAATATTACTTTGGAAATATGGAGGATTTATATAACAAACATTATGTCGGCGTTGACCACCTATGGAAAAACGCTAATTTTTCAGTTAATTCAAAATTCAAATATTTCAATGCTAAAGATAATGGAAATCTTTTTGACATCGACGCACAAAATGTAGGGTTATTAGAAACACTTAAAGTAAAAAATCACAGCTTTGGTGTGGGTTATCAGCAAATTATTGGTGAGTCTGCTTACCCATTACCAGATGGTTTCTTGCCTGAAACTTATTTCATTAACTGGAACACGACTGGTTTCTTCAAACAAGATGAAAAGTCTTATCACTTCATCTATGGCTATGACTTTAAAGATTATGTGCCTGGTTTAAATACCACTTTCAAATATGTATATGGCAATCACTTTAAGACAGCAGATGGCTTAAAAAATAAAGAAAGTGAAGCAAACGTTATTGTCAATTATGCCCTTCAACAGCCATTCCTCAAAGGCTTAGCTCTTCAGTACATCTTCATCAATTACGACGTTAAGCATGGAAACGATTTCTCTGAAAACCGTTTCTTCGTCAATTACAGCAAAAAATTTTAATGAATAAGGAATACATATGAAAACGATAGACGCAAACACGATTATCAACCGCGAGAAACTGTCTCCACTACAGTGGATGGTTTTTATCCTAGGCTTTTTTGTCTTTTTCTGTGATGGTCTAGACACAGGAATTATTGGTTTTATTGCTCCAGCATTGCTGGATGATTGGGGAATTACCAAGCCTCAACTCGCTCCTGTTTTAAGTGCTGCCTTAGTCGGGATGTCGATCGGTGCAATCATTTCTGGGCCTTTGTCCGATAAATTTGGACGTAAAGGTGTCATTGTTTTTACAAGCCTTTTATTTTCAATATTTACAATTTTGTGTGGCATTGCCGACTCGACCCAAGATTTAATGATTTATCGTTTTATTACAGGTGTTGGTTTAGGTGCAGCCATGCCAAACATCAGTACGATTGTCTCTGAATATATGCCTGTAAAACGTAAAGCATTCCTCACAGGCCTTGCTGGCTGTGGTTTCATGCTCGGTATTTCTTGCGGCGGTGTGCTATCAGCTTATCTATTAGAAAGTTATGGCTGGGCTAAGGTGATTATTATTGGTGGAAGCATTCCGCTTATTTTAGTGGTTGCTTTATTGCTTAAATTACCTGAATCAACGCAATACTTAATTACACGTCATCAACAAGACAAAGCTCAGCGTATATTAGAAAATATTCAAGGCCATTCTTTTCAAGAACCTGTAAAACTTGTTTTAACTCAAGCAGAAACTGTATCAGATGAAAATCCGGTTAAAGTGGTTTTAGGAAAATACCTGTGGGGTTCAAGCATGCTTTGGCTCTGCTGCTTTACTAGTCTGTTGGTATTCTATCTTTTAACAAGCTGGATGCCAACGATTTTAAAAACAGCAGGTTTCAGTACCCAACAGTTTAGTTTAATTGCCGCGATTTTCCCTTTTGGTGGTGTAATTGGCGCCACCATTATGGGATGGTACATGGATAAACTGAACCCAACCACAGTGATTAAATATTCATATCTCATTGCTTTCGGTCTATTCATTGTTGCAGGTCTAGTAAGCTCAAATATTTTCTTGTTAGGTCTTACTATTTTCTTAATTGGTGCTTTACTCGCTGGTGCTCAGTCCTCATTACTGCCACTTGCAGCTATGTTCTATCCAGCAGTGTGCCGTGCAGTTGGTGTTTCATGGATGCATGGTATTGGCCGTATCGGTGCAATTTTAGGTGCTTTCTTTGGCTCACTCATTTTTACTTTTAACCTAAGCTTAAGCGGTATTTTCTTTATTCTTGCGCTACCAACCTTCATCTCATTTATTGCACTTAGCCTGAAAGTAATTTATGAGAAATCTAAAAACGAACAAGTGTTAAAGCTCGAAGAAAGTCTATAAATATTAGGCAATAAATAAAAAACTGATTTAGTTGCCTAAATCAGTTTTTTATTGCGAAAAATTAAATATTAGAAAATTTTCCCTTTAGTCTCACTTGGATTTTCTCCAAATTCTTCACGATACTCTTGAGAAAAACGACTTAAATGGTTAAAGCCCCAGTCATAGGCAAGCTTTGAAATAGAAACCTTTCTATCTGCTCCGGTAGTGCTCAAAATCTTATAAATTTGTTGGAGACGATATTTTTTTAAATACGACATTGGGCTGGTGCCATAGTATTGTTGAAATTCATCATACAATTTTGATTTTGAAACTCCTGCAAGACGCTGCAAGTCTTCTGCACAGATTTCTTCATGCGCATGTTCAATAATAAAATTACGAACCTTACGGATATAAGCTGGTTCATCTTGATGTGAGAGTGACTTTAAGGCTTCAGAGTAGTTATTTTCTTGAGACAATAGTAAGGCTTTAATTACAAAATTTTCATAGTCTTCAGATAACATCTGCAAACCATAAAAATTACTATATTGCGATTTTAGCTGTAAAAAATTCTGAATATTCTTCCACCATGCACCAATCAGTTGCTCCGAGTCCAGATGCATTTCAGGGTTAAAAATGATAGGCGTTTCTATAGGTTTATTCAGTAGATCTGCAAGGACAATCTGCATACTTCGCTCAGGAATAACCACCTGAAATTTTCTGCAATCTTTATCAATAATCAAATCTTGTTGATCGTTATTTGAAACAATAAGGCCTCTGTTTTCATCAGACTGATAATGAGCGCCACGAATGTTGAGAGCTTGTCGACCTTGTATAGGCAAACTAATGCTATACGCTTTTAAATTTGAGATGTTAATGGCAACGTTTGCACCATAACTGATTGTACCGATTGCCATTTTTTTATTAGGCAAACGCATTCCGTCATAGTGAAAATCGAGAGTGTCTTTGTAAATTGTATCTAAACGGTGTTCACCACAAATTGTGGACATCAGATTCTGCGCAAATTCAGCCTTGCGTGAATAATGATTGAGTTCCGTCTGTTGGCTGAGTGATATCATATCCTTTTCACCTAGCTAAATAACTTATTGCTTAAAAAGCAACTTGTATGCCAATTAATATCCTTTAATTGACGAATTTTCCTGAAAATACCGAATCAAGAAAGAGAGTAAAGATTACTTTCTCATACTCTATTAGATTTTAAAAATGGAAATAAGTTAAATACCTTTAAAGTATAATTTCATACTTTAATAAACTTATTTTATTAGATTTTTTATAAGCAAATAGAGTAGAGATAAATCATTATTTTGAACAGCAGACTATCATAAATTTTTAACGAATAAAAAAACCGCCTATTTTAAATAAGCGGCTTTTATAAAATACTTAAATTATTGAGCGGTGTAACCACCATCCATAACCACAGCTTGGCCTGTTACCCCACCTGCTTTGCTACTCGCAAGGAAAATCGCATAGTCAGCAATTTCTTCAACAGAGAGCAAACGCTTTTGAGGAACCATTGCCAAAATCACATCTTCAAGTGCGCTGTCTAAACTTACATTACGGGTTTTAGCCAAATCTGCAATTTGCCCACGAACCAACGGTGTATCTACATAACCCGGGCATAGAGCATTTACCGTAACACCATCGCGTGCACATTCTAATGCCGCAACTTTTGTTAGGCCAATTACGCCGTGTTTAGCACTGTTATAACCTGCCTTTCCAGCGAAACCAATCAAGCCATTAATTGAGGCCATATTAATAATACGACCATATTTTTGAGCTTTCATAATTGGAAAAACATGTTTAATACCAATAAACGCCCCAGTTAACATGACTTGAACTAACTTTTGAAAAACAGCCGTTGGAAATTCTCCAATAGGTGCAACATGTTGGAAACCAGCATTATTAATTAAGATATCAACCGTACCAAAGGTCTTTTGAGTAAGCTCAATGGCTTGTTTATAAGCGTCTTCATCGGTCACATCGCATGGTGCAGATAATGCGTCAAAACCTTGCTCTTTAAGTGAGTGCGCCGTTTCTTGACACTTTTCAGCATTCATATCAGAAATAACAACTTTGGCACCTTCTTGAGCAAATTTCTTAGCAATCTCTAGACCGATACCACTTGCAGAACCTGTAATAAAAGCGACCTTACCGTCTAAAAGTTTTGTCATTTATTTACTCCTTAATACTTATAACGCGCTGATTTAAACAATACCCGTTACGGTAAAGACTGTAATTACCACAAATACCGCTAACGTTTTGATTACCGTGACTGCAAAAATATCTTTATACGACTGTTTATGAGTTAACCCAGTAACAGCGAGTAAAGTAATAACAGCACCATTATGCGGAAGTGTATCCATACCACCCGATGCCATCGCAACCACACGGTGCATGACTTCTGGTGGAATACCCGCAGCTAAAATCGCGGCGTTATATTGTTCAGCCATCGCACTTAAAGCGATACTCATACCACCTGAAGCTGAACCGGTAATACCCGCTAAAACGGTTGTGGTCACAGCCCCATTGACTAATGGATTTGTGAAGGTACTACTCATTGCATGGCTAATCAGTGCAAAGCCCGGTAATGACGCAATAATTGCACCGAAACCATACTCAGAAGCCGTATTCATCACCGCTAAAAGTGAACCACCAATACTGGCATTAATGCCCTCTTTGAAGTTCGTCACTACACGCTGATAATCAAACAAAATTGCAGAAATAATCCCAACAATCAGCGCAAGGCCCACCGCCCAGATCGCACCAGTTTTCGCAACATCCACTGTGTAATCCGCTAATCCAACTGCGGCAAAATCAAAACCATTTGGATACCACTCTTTGATTGCTTTAGACAAATATTTGTTCATTACAGCAACAAGAATAAGAGGTACAAAAGCTAAAAACTGACGCGCCGTACTTCCGTTATTTTGTAAGTTCATATCGGCTTCAATTTCTTGAGGCTGTGTATTGTCTGCGCCAAAACCAGAGTACCCTTCGCCTGCTTTTGCAGCAGCTCGGCGACGCCATTCTAAGTAAGCCAAACCCATGCATAAAACAAAAATAGCGCCAATAATTCCTAGAAATGGTGCAGCATAAATATTGGTGCCAAAGAATGTAGTTGGAATTACGTTCTGGATTTGTGGCGTACCCGGTAATGCATCCATGGTAAATGTAAATGCACCAAGCGCGATGGTCCCCGGAATTAAACGTTTTGGAATATTGGCTTGTCTAAATAGCTGGTTTGCAAAAGGATAAATGGCAAATACAGCAACAAATAAACTTACACCGCTATAGGTTAAAATTGCACCTAACAATATAACGGTTAAAATTGCTTTTTTTGCTCCAATCCATCTCACAATAGTTCGTGCAATAGACTCAGCAATTCCTGACATTTCAACGACTTTACCGAAAATTGCCCCGAGTAAAAATACAAGAAAGTAATCTTTAATAAAGTTCACCATTTTGGGCATAAATACACCCGAATAAAACGGTAAGACATTGGCAGGGTTAATGAGAAGAACAGCGAGTAAGGCACAAATTGGTGCCATGAGAATGACTGAAAATCCCTTGTAAGCTGTATACATCAACAGCCCAAGCGAAAGTAGAATTACAAATAATTCCCACATATATTCCTTCTCCCTAAAGAATAGATATTAGGTTCAATAAAATTACCAAAAGATATTTAGGTTATCCCAAACCTAAAATGATAAAAATCACAGTATCTATGAGTGGTAATAGGTAAATGAGCTTAAAAATAAAATATCACTAAAATATTTAAAAACAATGCAATTTATTTAAATTTTAAAATATACATGCAATACAAATAGTTAAGTTGCTTCATTAGAAAAATTCAATTATTTAGAAACTATTATTATTTAATAAAACTTATTAATTATTGAGTAAATTAAATTAATATCTCTATATTATTTAATAAAGATAATTAAATAATATATTTTTTAAATTAATTTGATAAATATAATTCATCTTATTCTTTTGAAATATTGCGCAGATAATTTTTTATCTTTATTTGAATAAAGCAATTTGAAGATTAATCATCAAAAGATTAGAACAGAAATATAGAGTCGTGTTTTTTAATATTCTCATCTTTACTCGAAAACGGCGCTTGTTTATTAAAGATAACTTCTACTTCTGTCACTAGAGTTAGACAATGTAATGAATACTATTACATGTCTACTGATAGAATTTATAATTTAGACTTTTCACTAGTATATAAGTTATGAATAAAAGAAATATTTTGTTCACTCTTCAAACTGGATTGATCATCCTACTTAATGGATGTACCGATACTTCTCTGGCTCAAAATAAGGTTATTGTTCCAAAAATTGGTTACTCTGGTAATGCTGATAATGCAAGCTATAGTGAGGCAAAAATCAAGATTGAAGGCTCTTGTGTTTATTTAATGAATACAAATGATCGAGTGATTCCTATTTTTGCAACTAAAGATGCTCATTGGGATAGCAATAAGTATCTTTTAATTGTTGACTCAAAAGAATATAAAGATGGGGATACGATTGCTTACGGCAGCGGAGAAGCTTATCCCATTAATTTGAACAACTACAAATGGATAATTAAACCTGATACTACATGTGATCTAAGTAAAGGCGTTATTATCAATCAATTTATAGAACCTCTTACTAAAAAGTAAATAAAAAAAGCCCTATATGAAAATTCAACTCTTAGCTTCTTTAACTGCTTTTAGCCTAACATCTTGCATGGTAAAGCCTACTATAACTAACCATGAAGAGGTTTCTATTCAACCGATACTTATTACAAGCAATATGAAAAGTAATATTTCAATGATGGCTTCAGCACATGGAAAGCTTATAGCAGATAAAAATGGATGTATCAGACTGGGCGATGAAAAAGGTCCGTTGATTATTTGGCCTTATGGCAGCAAATTTATAAAGTGGTATCTATATTTCTTTAACACATTTTAGTGAAGCTGCCTTTAAGTCGTTATCAGCTTTATAAATCATATTCGAATTAGAGGCACTTAAAATTGTTCTAGCTTCGAGTATATCTTTGTTAAGAAACTTAACTTCTAAAACCATACCATTTTGAAGATAAATTATATTATTAAAATACTTAACTTTATTGAATACTACATGTCCACTAGTATCGTCGCAAAGTATTCCATTACCATCTGCGTCAAGTTTTATGGTTGATATGCTTGGGCCGATTGAAATCGTCCATACCCCTGACACTAAAGGTATAGAAGGCTGTATTTCGCTAAATTTATTATTAGTCATTTGGGTAGTTGGGCTTACACATCCACTTAATGAAAAAATTAAGCTTAATGAAATTATCTTTTTCATGAAATTACTCCTTTTAATTATGACTAAAACTTAACAGTTCAGAAAATAAAAAACTATCAGTTCATATAGCACCCTACCCCATACACACTAGACCTGATTGAACCAATATGAGATGTTTGATATGCATCAATACCTACAATAGAGACCACAAAAGATTGCACAACCTCCATAGTGATTTTCTTTACCTTATCTTCTACTTATTTTGCCACACCAAGACTAGAACTAATCGGCTTATCCTTTTCAAGCCCATATACATCTCTGCAAACTTTAATATTTAATTGATATCCATATTCCGGAAACAAAACTAAAAATTAGATAAATAAATGCAGCAATAATTATGGAAAAAAGGACTATGATGACTCCGTTAGTGATATGGTCTCCATTGGTACCATTCTCAGTGTTTTCCTTGGGATTAATTATCATTGGGGTATTTAAAGATTTTTTTGCCTCATAGAATCCCCAGCCTATACCCAGCAAAACAATTAGTACCGCAAAACCAACTCCAATATCATAAATAACTTCCTCAGCAGCATATTTATCATTTGAAGCTGAAACACACTTTTCAAAGTATTTTTTTTCAATTTCAGACAGTGTGGAGATTGATTTTTGATCTTTAAACATATCTTTAAAACGGATATTGCATGTCTCAATAAATTCTTCTTTATCGTCAGTTCCATCTCCCTCGTAATTACTTGGACGTGAAATATATATTGAACTATGTGTAGTTGTAGCCATCTAATTACAGTAATTTATATACAAAATGATAGTTTAATTGATAGTAAAAAATATTCAATTTAGGCCTTACTCAAATGAATCAAAAACCAATGGCAATGACATTTTCAAACCTTTCATATGATTTTTATAAAGCCTTATCTCAAAATAGTAAAAATTAATATATTCTTTTGGATACTTACTAATTAAATTATAAAAGTGCCGTTCACTCATTAAGGATGCACGGCAGAGTAAAACTTGAAGTGCGACATAAACCACCTAATTAATTTAAAGGGTTTATGGAGTATATAAAATTGTCATACCATCATCTTAACTTTGAAGATCGTACTGCATTAATGCTTGAGTCAAGAAAAGAAGGCTTTTCAGCCAGAAAATTTGCTGAACTCATTAAAAGACATCCTAGTACGATCTATCGTGAGCTTAAAAGAAATAGCATCAATGACGTTTATCAAGCTCGATATGCTTCTGATAACACCTTCGCTAGACGTAGACGTGGTCACAGAAAACTCAAAATCGATTCAATCCTCTGGAAATTTATTGTTGAAGCGATCCGTTGTTTATGGTCTCCTCAGCAAATAGCAAAGCGTTTAAAGACATTTCCTGATTTGGATCAAACAATGAATGTAAGCCATACAACGATTTATTCAACGATACGAGCATTACCCAAGGGTGAGTTGAAAAAAGACTTATTATCCTGTCTGCGTCATGAAAATAAAAAGCGAAAAGCTAACGGTGAACCTAAAAAAGATTCTATATTACAGGATATTAAAACTATTCATGAGCGCCCAGCCGAAGTTCAAGAAAGAAAAATACCGGGTCATTGGGAAGCTGATTTAATTAAAGGTAAAGACAATAAAAGTTCGATAGCAACACTTATTGAACGAAATACACGGCTCTGTATCTTGGCAACATTACCTGATGCAAAGGCAGAATCAGTGCGCAAGGCTTTAACTGAAGCTCTGAAATATTTACCTGCAGAACTGCGTAAAACGTTGACCTATGACCGTGGACGCGAGATGTCAGAACATAAAATACTCGAAGAAGATTTAGGCATAGATGTATATTTCTGTGACCCACATTCACCTTGGCAAAAAGGCACATGCGAAAATATGAATGGTTTAATTAGGCAATATTTACCTAAAGGGATTGATTTAAATCAGGCAGATCAGCATTATTTAAATCAAGTTGCCATGTCACTGAATACTCGTCCTAGAAA
>NZ_JAKTIG010000038.1:0-5949 GCF_027855145.1 Acinetobacter sp. AOR18_HL | reverse complement strand
TTTCTAGGACGAGTATTCAGTGACATGGCAACTTGATTTAAATAATGCTGATCTGCCTGATTTAAATCAATCCCTTTAGGTAAATATTGCCTAATTAAACCATTCATATTTTCGCATGTGCCTTTTTGCCAAGGTGAATGTGGGTCACAGAAATATACATCTATGCCTAAATCTTCTTCGAGTATTTTATGTTCTGACATCTCGCGTCCACGGTCATAGGTCAACGTTTTACGCAGTTCTGCAGGTAAATATTTCAGAGCTTCAGTTAAAGCCTTGCGCACTGATTCTGCCTTTGCATCAGGTAATGTTGCCAAGATACAGAGCCGTGTATTTCGTTCAATAAGTGTTGCTATCGAACTTTTATTGTCTTTACCTTTAATTAAATCAGCTTCCCAATGACCCGGTATTTTTCTTTCTTGAACTTCGGCTGGGCGCTCATGAATAGTTTTAATATCCTGTAATATAGAATCTTTTTTAGGTTCACCGTTAGCTTTTCGCTTTTTATTTTCATGACGCAGACAGGATAATAAGTCTTTTTTCAACTCACCCTTGGGTAATGCTCGTATCGTTGAATAAATCGTTGTATGGCTTACATTCATTGTTTGATCCAAATCAGGAAATGTCTTTAAACGCTTTGCTATTTGCTGAGGAGACCATAAACAACGGATCGCTTCAACAATAAATTTCCAGAGGATTGAATCGATTTTGAGTTTTCTGTGACCACGTCTACGTCTAGCGAAGGTGTTATCAGAAGCATATCGAGCTTGATAAACGTCATTGATGCTATTTCTTTTAAGCTCACGATAGATCGTACTAGGATGTCTTTTAATGAGTTCAGCAAATTTTCTGGCTGAAAAGCCTTCTTTTCTTGACTCAAGCATTAATGCAGTACGATCTTCAAAGTTAAGATGATGGTATGACAATTTTATATACTCCATAAACCCTTTAAATTAATTAGGTGGTTTATGTCGCACTTCAAGTTTTACTCTGCCGTTGATTAAACAAAAATAATCTTTTTAGAGGCTCTTCTTTAATTATTAAAGAAATATCATTTAAGCTTAGAATGAGATCATCATTTAAATTGAGAGATCCATCATTAAACTTTTTAAGTATAAAAATATTATTATTAATTCTATATTTATTATCTCTTATTGCTTCGGTGAAATAATTGTTTCTTTCGACTAAATAGTTATCTATTAATAAATAATCAACATCAATTTTTTTTAGATACCAATCTATTGCTTGATTATAATTTTCTATAATAGGCTCATCTGGACCATTGAAAGATGTGTTAACTAATACGCCTAAACCTGTTATTTCTTTAAATTTTGTTATTAAATCATATAACCAAGGATCATCTTCATAATCTAGCGTTTGGCATCTTGTCGTATTATCTGGATGTTCTAAAGCTGGCATTTTTCTTAGATTACTATCAGATATATTATATGAGAACGTCATCCAAGAGCTATTTAAGGGACCGTGAAAGATATTTCCTATTTCTTCTTTTAGAATAATAGGTGCAACTGGTCTCCATGACTGTCTCTTCTTTATTTTGTTTAATTTGTTTTTTGTACTATCCAATAATGGAGAGGCCAATATACTTCGTCCACCAAGTGCTCTTGGGCCAAACTCTGAGCGACCTGAACAACGAGCAAATATTTTTCCATCGAATATTAATTTTGCTACTTCATGGGTATTCATTTTTTTGAATGAAATGAAATGTTTATACTCTTTATTTAAAATATCTATATCTAGTTCATATTTGGTACCAAGTCTATCCGTTGTAACTTTTTTAACCTGATCTTTAAGTTTAACTGCACCCCAAAATGCACAACCAATTGATATTCCAGCATCATTTGGTGCACTTGGTAAACTAACACTATCGAAAAAACTACTGTTATAGATTTTAGAATTAGCTAAAATATTAAGAAAAGAGCCGCCTGCTAATGCGATATCCTTTAAACCTGTTAATTCTGATGCTTTCTTTGCATAATGTAAAAGTATATTTTCGGCAGCATTTTGACAACTATCTGCCAAATAAAATTTAGTTTCATCTGTTAATGTAAATTGATCATTATTATTTGAGGGTAATTTATATAGCATCTGTTGCCAATTATTATGATATATGATTTCTCCATCTTCTTCTTCAAAAATTTTTATTAATTCTTTACGTTTGTTATAGGCTGCTAGGGCCATCAAGGAGCCATGTTGCCCCTCTTTATTAAAAATTAATCTACTAACATTTTCATATAAGGCTCCAACACTTTGAATTATCGAAAAGTTATTAGGGTGAGGAATTTGGCTTTCTCTATATTTTAAATCAAAGTATTCACCTAATTTAATTTTATAAATACTTAAATTTTCAGATTTAAGTTTGACTGGTTTTTTACATTCAATTATTGAATTATACCATTCCGAAAACTTCATTTCATAATCTTTTAATTCTTCAGTAGCTGATCCAGCATAATCAGATACTAATACACAAATTTCTTTTTTAGGTGCATAACTTGAAGCACAATAAGCATGAGCTAAATGATGTGAAATAACGTAATGATTATTTGAATAGGGATCAAAATCATCAAAATCCTCTTCTATAACCGAATGCTGAAATCCTACACCTCCTCTTGCAGTACCCTGAAAAGAAGACACAATAATATCAACCTGTTCGATTGAAAATCCAAAAGATTCTAAAAAATTCTTTATTTCTAGTCTCTTTGATAAACCATGACAAACGAAGTTTTTTATTCTGGTTATTCGTTCTAATTGTGTAGCTGCTATAAGCGTACCATCTTGAACTAATGCTAATGAAGCATGATGTCCTAAATGAATTCCTAATGATAGTCCCATTATTATTTATCCTCTAGGAGTAAATCCAATTGTTAAAATTCCAATTGACTCATTAACAGATAGTTGTGATCTTCCATGTACTATGGAATCACCATAAGTAATCATTATTTCTCCAGGCTTGAAATAATATTTTCTCATTTTTTCTCCATTAATATCAAATACATATAAGAAAGAATTTTTATTTCCCACTGCTTCATGCCATAGATTTATATTTACATTTATCGAGAAACTTGTTGTATCTACATGCGCAGCCAATCCATCTCCAACTTTCTCATAAAATAAATAGCTTGCTATTCCTGTTGGAGTTGATTGCGTAGTATAAGTAGTGACAAGTTCATTTAGCTCATTTGACAATGCAATTCTATCTGCAATCGTTCCTCCTAATCCTAAATAATGTCCAATTTGTTTAATTGCTCTTGGTCGTACTTCATTTTTTGCTTCATTAATAAGCTGATTTAGCAATTTATCAGTCATGAAGCTAGGTCTTCCAAAGTAATTAACCCCGGTTTCAGAAATTTTATTATGATTTTGAATTCTTGAGATCAAATATGCATACTCTTTGAATAAGGATAGTTCTTCATTATTCTTTGGCAATACTCCATTTGGACATATTTCCTGGATAGCCATAGATAAACTTCCTCTTAATAAGGCTAACTCCTTAGAGTTAAGTTTATCTTTAATTTTTAAAATTGATTCAGAAAAACTTTCAATTACCATTTAATATCTCCAAATTTTTTAATGGGAAGCCATAGGACATAATGCATACTTCCTCTCCTTTCTTTAAAGTAGTTCTTGCATGTACAGTTGTTTTTGCCCAAAATATTATATAGTCACCTGGTTTTAAATTTAATTCTATGGGATCTGATAACATTGGATATAAAATTAATTTTGATGAATCATTTATATTGTAATTATGCTTTAGCATAATAATCATGTTTATACAGAAATCTTCAATATCTATATGTGGATATGCTAATTCACCTTCATTATAAAAATTATAATTACTATTAACCTTTCCATTAAATTTTATTTTATTTTCTTTGAAAATTGTTTTGATAAAATTTTGAAAACTACTGCTATTAAAAAATTTTTTTGACTCAGAACTAGCAATATTCCATCTATGTGCTTTTTTAGGAACAGTTAGACAGTTTTTTTTTAATAATTCCGCCTCTTCACTTAAATATTTAAGCTGTTTTGAGTCTAAGAAATCAAGATGGCCTCTAGAAATTATTGAATGACCAATTTCTTCATTCATTAGTCTAATTACTTGAATAGCAACTCTTAAATAATCTGGAATATCATACCATTTTATATATATTTCTCTCTGTAAATCAGGAATTACAGCCAACGCATGTTTAAATATCTCTTCATTACTCAAAGTAGAAACCATCCCTTTTTTTATGTTAATTAAACTATAAAAGCTATTGTTAATAGCTTTTATAGTCGAATCTTTCTCTACATTTGATGTATAGACATTGGCTTGGCGTATGCTCCTCCTGAAACTAACACGGCTTCTTCTTCAGATAGGGTTTCTCCACGTTTCTTAGCTAACACTAGCATTTTCTTTAATGCGGATTCAGCCTCTCCATTAATACCTTCATTAGTTAGTTTTTCTTTAATTGAATCTAACGCATTTTCTTGATGTATTGCATTTTTTTTCATAATAAATTTCCTTTAAATAATAATGCCAAAAATATGGCACTTAATTTTTTATCATAAGTTAAAAATATATAAAATATTGTTTTTAATTTTATTGTTATTTTATTGTATATTATTTTATAAAGCCTTAAAAATTAAGTAGTTTAGCACTATTTAATTCAATAATTATTTTAGTGCACCATAATGTTGCAATTATAAAATGTGTTTTATTAGATGATAAATAATTTTAAAAAATATAATATTTAACATATTTGAGGGGTGTTTTAATGGTGCAATTATAAATGTATTTCACTAAATAATATTTAAGAATCAATATACTATTAATTCGGTTGCAAGGTACCATAATAGTGCATTTTGATTAAATATTTATAGTAGTTTATGACCTTGTTGCGTAAATATTTAAAAATTTCCTCTTTTCTAACTAATTCTAAGTTACAACTTGGGTAAAGGGGGCAGAGTAAAACTTGAAGTGCGACATAAACCACCTAATTAATTTAAAGGGTTTATGGAGTATATAAAATTGTCATACCATCATCTTAACTTTGAAGATCGTACTGCATTAATGCTTGAGTCAAGAAAAGAAGGCTTTTCAGCCAGAAAATTTGCTGAACTCATTAAAAGACATCCTAGTACGATCTATCGTGAGCTTAAAAGAAATAGCATCAATGACGTTTATCAAGCTCGATATGCTTCTGATAACACCTTCGCTAGACGTAGACGTGGTCACAGAAAACTCAAAATCGATTCAATCCTCTGGAAATTTATTGTTGAAGCGATCCGTTGTTTATGGTCTCCTCAGCAAATAGCAAAGCGTTTAAAGACATTTCCTGATTTGGATCAAACAATGAATGTAAGCCATACAACGATTTATTCAACGATACGAGCATTACCCAAGGGTGAGTTGAAAAAAGACTTATTATCCTGTCTGCGTCATGAAAATAAAAAGCGAAAAGCTAACGGTGAACCTAAAAAAGATTCTATATTACAGGATATTAAAACTATTCATGAGCGCCCAGCCGAAGTTCAAGAAAGAAAAATACCGGGTCATTGGGAAGCTGATTTAATTAAAGGTAAAGACAATAAAAGTTCGATAGCAACACTTATTGAACGAAATACACGGCTCTGTATCTTGGCAACATTACCTGATGCAAAGGCAGAATCAGTGCGCAAGGCTTTAACTGAAGCTCTGAAATATTTACCTGCAGAACTGCGTAAAACGTTGACCTATGACCGTGGACGCGAGATGTCAGAACATAAAATACTCGAAGAAGATTTAGGCATAGATGTATATTTCTGTGACCCACATTCACCTTGGCAAAAAGGCACATGCGAAAATATGAATGGTTTAATTAGGCAATATTTACCTAAAGGGATTGATTTAAATCAGGCAGATCAGCATTATTTAAATCAAGTTGCCATGTCACTGAATACTCGTCCTAGAAA
>NZ_JAKTIG010000037.1:0-40289 GCF_027855145.1 Acinetobacter sp. AOR18_HL | reverse complement strand
CGTTTAATTGTTCGAAGTAATTCATTTCGCTCTAGCGAGCTACTCTTTGTATCTTTCCATGGTTTCGCATTTTTTCTAGGTGGAATCACCGCATGTGCTTGCCGATCTGCAATGACCTGACGGCATTGCTTGGTGTCATAAGCTCCATCGGTATAAACAGAGTCAATCTGCTCATCTTGTGGAATCTGATTAAGTAAATCACCAAGCACCTGTGAATCACAGACATTATTGGTTGTGAGCTGAATAGCGCGTATTTGTAGGGTTTTGGCATCTATACCAATATGTAGTTTACGCCATTGGCGACGATATTCAGCTCCATGTTTCTTGCGTTTCCATTCGCCCTCACCTAGAAACTTCATCCCTGTAGAGTCTACGAGTAGATGCAGCCCATCGCTACTTTTTTGGTAGCTGATTGCAATATCAATATGCTTTTGTCTTCTACAAAGCGTACTGTAATCTGGTGCGGTCCAATTTAATCCGCAAAGTTTAATCAGACTTTGCACAAAGCCAGTGACCATACGTAAAGATAGACGGAATAAGGATTTAATCATTAAGCAGCATTGGATGGCTGCGTCGGAGTAGGTTTGATTTCGCCCTTGTTTGCCTTTTGATGGAGCATACCATTGCGTAGCAGGATCAAACCAAAGGGCAATATTTCCGCGATTAATGAGTGCTCGGTTATATGCGGGCCAATTGGTTGTGCGGTAGATTTTGTGTGTAGGCTTCTTCATTTGAAAATTATATCGCTGAAAAAGCCTTTACAGATAGGTTTGTGCAACAAAGCCACCGAACACTCAACTGAGCCATCGTGAATGTAAAACAGAAGTGCCAGTGACGATTGTTGACGTGACTTTCTTTGGGATATATTTAAAAATGGATGATATTTCGCAGCTTGATTTTGTGAATGATCATCCACGTGATTTGGCACTGCATTTAGAAGATGAAGAAGGTCCTTTCTCGATTGAGTGTTTAATCTTTGAAGCTACTGAACAAGGAATACGTGCTTTATTTAAACATGGCAGTTTTGAGCTTGCTGACCGTTTAAGTCGTTTTATCGCTCGCCAAAAGCTAGCCGTATAAAATTTAATTTTTTCATAAGTGGAAGTCTCAAAAATTATGAGACTTCCATTTATTATTTTATTTGAGCGTGAATAATCCAAACTAAGTCGCCTAAATGCTCTTCATGGCTATCTTGAGAAACTTCCCCAAAAAATATTTGTGGCTGTTCAATAGTAACCTGCTCAAATTCTGTATCTTTAAAAAAGTCATTAACTTCTTGTGGACTTTTGAAATGAAAACTAAATGAACTGCGAGACATGAGTTTAAGTAACTTACTACTATTCCAGATAATACTAGCAAGTTTGTTTTTAACTGGTTCAGGGTAGAGGTCTGTTAAATAGTGAAACTTTTTAAAAGTAACACCATAGTGGCCAATCGATTGGATCAATTGTTTTAATAAATTTTTATCAAAATAATTAATTAAACCTTCACTAATCACAACCAGTGGGCGGTTAGGGTCAAATACTTCAAATGCTTGTGCAAAAGCTTCTGTAAATAAATCAACTGATAAGATTTCAGGTGCATTTTTTTCAATTTGCTGTAACGCATTTTGTTTGGTTTGTGCCATATCGGGCAAATCAAGCTCCCGATAGGTAATAGAAGGGTAATGTTGTCTAAACCACCAGCCACGTGGCGACAAGCCACATGCTATTTCAAGCACCTGTAAATCAGGATTTTCTTGAATGAGTTGTTCTAAATGGTGATCAAGCATGGTGTGGCGTTGTTTGAGCGTCGTGCGCATGCTACCGCCCACATATTTCTCTGCCCATGATTCTATCGGGTGAACTAAATATGCCAATGATTTGCCTTTGGTTGTGGCAAGTGCTTCATGAGAGATTCCCATTTGATACCAGATATAACCCGTATAGTGGGCTGTAAAAGAGATGTGGCGGTGTTTTGAAAGTTGTTGTGTCATTCGTCCTGAACTCGATTTATTGTTTTTGTGTGATCTTCATTATTTATAAAAATGAAGAATTTTTACTGCATTGATGTTGAATGAACCTGCATGACGGAGTCCTGTCAATTAGGTTAGCATTTTGGGATGAACTTTCAGTTGGAGTTACTTTTCTTTCGGGAAAAGTAACCAAAACCATTGTCATACGCAAAACCTGTTCACTTTCTGAATCTATCAAATATATTGAAGCAATCAATATCCTTCAGCAGATGAGTAGGTTGCGTATGACTTAACCGCGTATCAGATAGTGAATAGGTTTTTGTAGCCAATTAAAATTTTTACTAACTTAAATCGAATTTTTAAACTCTTCAATGGCTGTTTTGACAGCTTGCCACTCATTTCCAAGCGATAAGGTTTCACCGATCTGAATTTGTGGAATTTGGCCGCGCATGCGTTCTAAACGCTCTTGGTTTGGTAGTTCTAAGTTTGTAATACCTTCGAGCGCTGTACAGGCTGCACTTCGGTCATTACACACCAGTCCCATGTCACACCCAGCCGCTAGAGCAGCCTGAATACGCGCATCTGCCCCCCCTGCGACACAAGCAGCCTGCATGCTTAAGTCATCAGAGAAAAGTACACCATCAAACTTCAAACGCTTGCGTAGAACTTCTTGAATCCAGAAAGGTGAAAAACCTGCTGGATTTGGATCAACTTGATCATAAATCACATGTGCAGGCATGAGCGCATCAAGCTGAGGCATAAGCTTAATGAAGCTTTGCATATCATGGTTATAAATTTCGTCATAGCTACGGCTGTCGATTGCAGCAGCAACATGAGAGTCGGCTTTCACAGAACCGTGGCCTGGGAAATGTTTGCCCGTATTTGCCATTCCAGCTTTTTTCATGCCTTGCATAAATGCGCCTGCAAGTGGGGCAATATCTTCAATATTTTTAGAGAAGCCACGGTCGCCAATCACGTCACTAATTGCATTAAGATCTAAAACTGGTGCAAAACTAAAATCGATGCCGACTGCAAGAACTTCTGTTGCCATTAACCAACCGCACTGTTCAGCCAGCTCAAGTGCTTTTTGAGGTTGAGTTAAATATAAATCCCCAAAACGGCCCATGGCTGGTAATACGGTAAAACCTGATCTTAGTCGTTGAACTCGGCCACCTTCTTGGTCAACAGCAATCAAAATATCTGGGCGAATTTGACGCATATGGTCGGTTAAAGCACGTACTTGTTGTGGAGATTCAATATTTCGTGCAAATAAAATCATGCCACCGACTTGCGGAGCGCGTAATAGTTCAATATCTTCTTGAGTAAGTTCTGTGCCGGCGATGTCCAGCATCAATGCGCCAATCATATTGGTTCCATTTGAATTTTGATTGAAAAACAATAAGCGAATTTTGCAATGTTTTGCTACATTTTGTCAGTACAGAATATGATAAAACTACACGGTATAAACAATTTAGTTGGTTAAGATTTTGAATCTGCTTAGTTCATATCGAAAACAGAGCGTGTAAGATAGGAACACCCAAGGAAGTATTAAAAATTTATGAAACTTCAAACTATAGCTTGTGCAGTAGCGATCGCGACTGGCGGTTTATTCTTCTCTCATACGATGAATGAAGCGAGAGCGGCAACCAATACTGCTGCGGTTTCTCAATCAATCCAGCCAACGCAAGAACAGGCTTTGGTGGCTCGCCAACTGGCAACTTTAGTTGATCGTCAACATTATTTAAATATGCGTCTGGATGCGAACACATCAAATCGTATTCTGGATATGTATTTAGATAGCCTTGATCCAGATCACTCATTATTTCTAGATTCTGAAGTTCAAAATTATAAAAAACTATATGGTTCAAATTTTGGTGCTTCATTAAAAGCGGGGAATTTAACTGGACCGTTTGCAATTCATCAGCAATATCGTGAACGCTTAAAACAATTTTATGAGTTCATGTTAGCTGAGTTAAAACAACAGCAAAATTTAAAGCAGCCTAATAGTTATATTGAAGTTGATCGTGAAAAAGCACCATATTTTAAAACGACTGCTGAGCAACAGAATCATTGGCGAAAAATGTTGGTTTCACAGTTAATCAACTTAACCATTAGCCGTGAAGAAGAGCAGGCGAAGCAAAAAGCGCTTAAAGAGAATCCTTCACTTGCAAATGGGCAAGACTTAACTGGCCCAGAAGATTTAACGCCAGCCCAAACGTTAACTAAACGTTATACGCGTCAGCTTGAAAGAATTAGTCGTGTGAAAAGCGATGACGTCTTGGATAAAACATTAAATGCAATGTTGGCAACTTATGATCCACATAGTAACTATTACCCGCCAATTGATGCGATAGAACTTAATCGCCAAACTACCTTGCAGCTTGAAGGTATTGGTGTGTCGATTCGTCCAGAACGTGGCAACGAAGATTACACCAAAATTGAAACCATTGTAGAAGGTGGCCCTGCAAGTAAGTCTGGTCAAGTGAAATCAGGAGATCGAATCATTGGTGTCGCTCAAGAAGGCGAGAAAATGATTGATGTGATTGGCTGGACAAGTTCTGAAATTGTTGGGCTTATTCGTGGTAAGCGCGGAACGAAAGTCACGCTAAAACTTCTTGGTGCTGGCGCATCAATGAGTCAGGCTCGTAATGTGACTTTAGTACGCGATGTTATTCAAGAAGAAGATGCTGGTGTTCGTTCACGCACAGTTGAAGTGACACGTGATGGTAAAAAGCATGTGTTGGGCGTAATTGAAATTCCATCGTTCTATTTTGACTATCGTTCACGTCGTGCGGGTAAACAATATCGTTCAGTTTCTGAAGATACTGCAAATGCTTTTGAGGCGCTAAAAGCGAAAAAAGTAGAAGGTATTATTATTGACTTACGTAATGACCCGGGTGGCTCATTAGAAGAAGTTGCACGTATGTTGGGGCAGGTGATTAAGTCTGGCCCGGTAGTACAAATTCGTGATGGGAATGGCAACGTAAGCGTGTTTGAAGATAACGATGGCGGTCAGCAAATTTATACAGGTCCACTCGCGGTATTGGTGAACTTGGCATCTGCATCGGCAAGTGAGATTTACTCTGCTGCAATTCAAGATTATGAGCGCGGTATTATTATTGGTAGTACAACCACTGGTAAGGGTACAGCTCAGGTACAACTTGATACTCTGGCATATGGTCAAGCGACTTTAACTCAGCGTAAGTTCTATCGTATTACAGGTGGTAGTACACAAAATAAAGGTGTAGTGCCAGACATTAAACTCGTCGACATCTATAACGAAGAGTTTGGTGAGCGTAAATCGAAGAATGCGTTGAAGTGGGACACAATTCCTACTGCACCATTTAAACGAGAGGGTTCTGTTCAGCCTTATGTGACAAAGTTGTCCCAATTCTCTGAACAACGTGTTGGCAATGACGCTCAGTTTAAATATCTAAATAAACGTACTGCGATTGCTAAGGTGACGAGTGATCAAAAACAAGTAGTACTTGATATTGATAAGCGCCGTGCTGAATTACTTGGCTTAGAGAAACAAACTTTAGATGCAGAAAATGAACGCCGTGCTGCAACGGGTCAAAAGCCTTTTGCAAACTGGGAAAGCTATCAAGCTTCATTAGATGCTCTAGCTGAATCTCGCGCTAAAATGAAAGCATCGCAACGTCCAGCGTTACCAGAAGAGGAAACTTTTGTGACTGAAGCTGCTAATGTACTCATGGATTATGCAAAATTGCAAAATCGCTAAGAGTTACTAGAATTTAAGAAAAAGCATGCTGTCATCAGTGTGCTTTTTTTATTTTTCATGTCAGTAAACTGTCATGCATTTATCATCAAAATGTCAAAAAAACTGCTTAATCTTTAAGCATGAAAATAAATACATTGATGGATGGCGCTATGCAAAGTTCATATGCGACAGCACTATTAAAACAACAGCAACTTCCTGAAAGCTTCCAATTCTTTTTTAAACAAAAGCAGCAGCTATCTAATGCACATTCATTGCATGATTTGGTGCGCCCACGTTTAAAAATTGCGATTGTAACGGAAACTTGGCCACCCGAAATCAATGGTGTGGCACTTTCATTATTGCAGTTATGCCAAGGTTTACAAAAACAGGGGCATAAGATTTTACTGATTTGCCCAGAGCAAAAAGCGAAATGTCATGACTTTACGCCAGAGCAAGAATGTCTGGTGATGTCGCAGGCGATTCCAAAATATCCAACTTTACAATTTGGTTGGCCACAATATTTAAAAGTATCGAAAGCTTTTGAAAAGTTTGTGCCAGATGTTGTGCACATCGTGACTGAAGGGCCGTTAGGTTTAACCGCCATGCAGGCTGCTAAGGCAAAAGCTATTCCTGTTTCGAGCGGCTTTCATTCGCCATTTCAAGACTTTAGTCGTTTCTTCGATTTGGCTTTTTTAGTCAAACCGATTCAAAAATACCTGTGCTGGTTTCACAATAACACTCAAGTGACCTGTGTGCCGAGTAAAGATACTCAAGAAGCATTACGCGGTTTTGGTATTACTTGTCCACTGGTTGTCGTTGGGCGTGGCGTAGATACGACCAGATTTTCACCGAAGCATCGCTCTGAAAATTTGCGAAAACAATGGGATGCTGATGATAATACTCGCGTTATGCTTTATGTGGGGCGTTTGTCTCCCGAAAAAGAAGTGCAAGTGCTCATTGAAAGTTATGCGAACCTAAAAACCATTCAGCCACATAAAACTAAATTAATTATTGTGGGAGATGGCCCAGATTTTGCTCGTTTAAAGTCACTACCTGAAGCGAAGGGTGTTATCTTTACCGGAAGTCTAAGAGGTCAGGATTTGGCGGCTGCCTATGCGAGTGCAGATGTATTCGTATTTGCGAGTCAAGTTGAAACGTTTGGTAACGTAGTTTTAGAGGCAATGGCAAGCGGTTTACCAGTTATAGCGTATGATTATGCATGTGCACATCAATACTTAACACATGGTGTGAATGGCTGGTTAAGCCCACTTGGACAAAAAAACCACTTTATACAACAAATTTATCAGCTTCCTTCGGTACAACAACTTAGAGAAATGGGCGTACAAGCCTGTCATAAAGTACAGCAAAGCGGTTGGCAACTTCCGGTTCAGCAATTGGAGCAGGCATTTTATCAGGTAGTGAAGGAGCCCTCGTTGGACTTCACCTAAGTATCCTAAGATAGGAGAATGACCATGAAATTTAAGAATGCAAAAATAAAAATACTCGATTTAGATTTGAGAGGCTGTTTATATCTGAACAATTTCTCTCACTCACAGCGTGTTGCCCTTTTTTTCAAAATTATCAGTCGTGTTGGTGATGGTCCATTTTGGTATCTAATGTTGGCAATCGTGTGGGGCATGCAAGGTATCACCTATAGCTTGCAAATTATCTACTTGTTGCTAGGTGGTTCTGTCGGCACAGCAATTTATAAATTTTTAAAACATAAGACAACGCGACCACGTCCTTATCAGGTGCATCAGGTGATTGTGCTTGGTGAAAGACCGCTTGATCACTTTAGTTTTCCATCAGGCCACACACTTCATGCAGTCATGGTGACAATTGTATTGGGTTACATCCAGCCAGTTTTGCTTGCTGCCATGTTCCCATTTATGGTGCTTGTCGCTTTGTCTCGTATGGTACTGGGTCTTCATTATCCAAGTGATGTGATTGTTGGTGCGCTAATTGGTGCAGCGGTCGCGGCTACGATTATTTTTGTGGCGCCATTATTGAACATCGCTTTATAAGCATCGGTAATTTTTATCAGCTTAAGCTATCGATTAAGTTTGTGGATTTGCTAAAGTACACAGTTCGTGATTTAGCAGATTAAACAGATAGGAGCCGCTATGGGCTTACGTTGGACAGATACCATTGATATTGCCATTGAATTGTCAGAAGCACATCCAGAAGTTGATCCGCAATGGATCCGTTTTACCGATTTACATGCATGGGTGTGCGCATTGCCAGACTTCAGTGATGACCCAAATAAATCGACAGAAGGATTGCTAGAAGGCATTCAGATGGCCTGGATAGACGAAGTTCGCTAAAAATAGTAGAAAAATCGCAACTTTTACACATTCAAAGCTGATTATTGCCTATGACATCGGTATAATGCGGCAAATTTTTTTAAAGTTTAAATCTTAAAATAAAGGAGCCACTCATGGCTATTGAACGTACTTTGTCTATCGTAAAACCTGATGCAGTGTCTAAAAACCACATCGGTGAAATTTTTGCTCGTTTTGAAAAAGCGGGTTTAAAAATTGTTGCGACTAAAATGAAACACCTTTCTCAAGCTGATGCTGAAGGTTTCTATGCTGAGCATAAAGAACGTGGTTTCTTTGGTGACTTAGTTGCATTCATGACTTCTGGTCCAGTTGTAGTATCTGTTCTTGAAGGCGAAAATGCAGTTCTTGCACACCGTGAAATCTTAGGCGCTACAAACCCTAAAGAAGCTGCTCCTGGTACGATTCGTGCTGACTTCGCTGTAAGCATCGACGAAAACGCTGCTCACGGTTCTGACTCAGTTGCTTCTGCAGAGCGTGAAATTGCTTACTTCTTTGCTGACAACGAGATCTGCCCACGCACTCGTTAATCGAAAGCATTCAAACCAGATAAGTGGTATACTACTTATCTGGTTTTTTTATTCTCTTAAGAGAATATTGTTTGATTCTTGAACAATATCTTCAGTTTTTTGACATGGTTTAGGTAAATACACATGAGTTCTGCAGTGGTCGTTTCATCTGAAAATCTTGATGGACAGCAGCAATCTTCGTCCACGCCGGTAATCCCTGCTGCCGAAAATAAAGTGAATTTACTCGGCATGTCTCGTCCTGAGTTAGAAAAATTCTTTGAAGATATTGGCGAGAAAAAGTTTCGTGCCGGACAGGTCATGAAATGGATACATCAATACTTTGTTACTGACTTTGCTGAAATGACCAATATTTCAGGCAAACTACGTGCGAAGCTTGAACAGATTTGTGAAATTAAAGCTCCTGAAGTGGTTCACCGTCATTACTCAAAAGATGGTACACGTAAGTGGGTGTTTCGCGTAGGTGAGGGTGCAGGTTCTTTAGTTGAAACTGTATTAATTCCTGCCGAAGATAAGACTGGATTACGTAAAACGCTTTGTATTTCCTCTCAAGTGGGCTGCGCATTAGATTGCTCATTTTGTTCAACAGGTAAACAAGGTTTCCAACGTGATTTAACGCCAGATGAAATTATTGGGCAACTCTGGATGGCAAATTATTCTTATATGGAAGAAGTGCCTGTTGCTGAGCGCGAACGCTCAGTTACCAATGTTGTGATGATGGGCATGGGTGAGCCATTGCTCAACTATGATGCTGTATTAAGCTCAATGCAGATTATGCTTGATGACTTTGCTTATGGCATGTCAAAACGTCGTGTGACTTTATCGACATCAGGTGTTGTACCAAAAATTGATCAACTTGCAAAAGATATTGATGTGGCTTTAGCCATTTCTTTACATGCGCCAAATGATGAATTACGTAACGAATTGGTACCTATTAATAAAAAATATCCATTGGCTCAGTTAATTGCAGCATGTCAGCGTTATATTGCCAAAGATGGTAATGAAAGTACGCGTAAACATGTGACGATTGAATATGTGATGTTAGAAGGCGTGAATGATCAGCCTGAACATGCACAGCAAATGATTAAATTATTAAAAAATTTACCAAGTAAAATTAACTTGATTCCGTTTAACCCGTTCCCGCATGCGCCATATGGTCGCTCAAGCCGAAATCGTATTATCTCGTTCCAAAAAACTTTGTCTGATGCGGGATTTGTGTGTACGATTCGTCAAACACGTGGTGATGATATTGACGCTGCATGTGGGCAGTTAGTAGGTCAAGTGGCTGACAGAACCCGCCGTGCTGAACAGTGGCAGAAAAAAGTCACACAGCGTCAAGAGATTTTGCGTACACAAGGATAAATTGAGGGCAGGCTTTGAGTATTCCAAAGTTAAAAACGGTCTTATGTATGGGGATTGCAGTTGCATTTCTGGTAAGTGGTTGCCAGACAACGCATACGCAAAAAAAAGACCCAGAGAAAGCGGTAAAGGTGCGTACACAACTTGCTGCTGAACATATCCGTTCGGGTGACTTGGACTCAGCAAAGCGAGCTCTTGATCAAGCTTTAAGTGTAGATAGCCGCGATGCTACTGCAAATATGATGATGGGTATTTTGCTACAGCAAGAAGGTAGCAAACCCAATTTAGAAAAAGCAGAACATTATTTTAAAAGAGCAATTTCATCTGAACCGGATAATGCTCAAGCACATAATAATTATGGTACTTATTTATATCAAATGGAGCGTTATAATGATGCGGTTGAGCAATTTCGTATTGCTGGCGCAACATTAGGTTATGACCAACGCTATCAGGCATTAGAAAATCTGGGGCGTATTTATTTAAAATTGGGTGATGTTGCGAATGCTGAAAAAACATTCAAACAAGCACTCCTTGCTAACCGCGACTCTTATATTTCAATGTTAGAGTTAGCGGAAATTTTTTATTTGCAGCAGCAGATTCCGGCTGCTACACAAATGTATGAGCAATATGTTCGTACAGTGGGGCAGAAAAATCAGGGTGCAAGAGCACTTTGGATTGGTGTAAGAGTGGCTCGAGCCAATGCGGATAAAATGGGAATGCAAGTGTTAGTAAACCAGTTACGTGCTTTGTTCCCGGAAAGTCCAGAATATCAACGTTATTTGCAATTACAGTATAGTACTGAGGCCGTATGGAAATAAATCCTAATTCACAGCAGCCAACTGGCTCAAGCTTACCGACTTCTGCTTTAGGAAATATTCAACGTCCTGGCGAGTATTTACGTCAAATTCGAGTTGCTCAGAATAAAGAGTTAGGGCAAGTTTCTTCAGATTTAAATATGCCGGTTAAGACCTTGACCGCTTTAGAGCAAGATGACTATAAATCATTGCCGGAAGCGACTTTCATTAAGGGTTATTACCGTTCATATGCAAAATATTTAAATACGGACGCGACGGCAATAATTCAGCGTTTCGATGAGATTTATGCAAATGATACTGGGCTGTTACCAAATCATGCCTTAAATAATTCGCCAATTAAAATCATGGGTAAACTCCCGGGTTCTAATAGTGATCGTAATAAGAAATGGTTAAAACGCATATTTCTTGCTGTTGTAATTCTTGCTGTTGTGTCATTGCTTGTTATGGGTGTCCAAAAATGGACTTCAAAGAAAGAAGATGCTGATTTACCTAAAGTAAATCAATCGAATGTTGAAGTTTTACCTATGCAAGGGGCTACCACCTCAACAGTGGGTGACCAATTGGTGTTAAACTTTAACCGACCAACTTCTGTTCATATTGTTGATGCAACAGGTAAAGTTTTGGCGACAGGTCGTCAGTCATCAACTTTAAACTTAAATGGTGAGTCTCCATTCCAGATTCGTCTTGATGATGCAACCGCTGTGTCATTAAGTCTAAACCAAGAACAGATTTCATTGTCTCCATATACGGTAAACGGTAAAGCAGAATTCCGTTTATCCCGCTAATACCATGAGTTGAGCGATACAATGATAGAGAACCCAATTAAACGTCGACCAACACGTAAAATCCGTGTTGGTTCGGTGTATGTCGGTGGCGATGCACCTATTAGTGTGCAAAGTATGACAAATACCGAAACTTGCGATGTCGATGCAACCGTTGCTCAAATCGAGCGTTGCGTTGATGCAGGTGCTGATATTATGCGTGTTTCGGTCCCATCTATGGAAGCTGCTGAGGCATTTGGTGCGATCCGTAAACGTGTTTCAGTTCCATTGGTGGCTGATATTCACTTTGACCATAGAATTGCTCTGGCAGTTGCAGACTATGGTGCAGACTGTTTACGTATTAACCCAGGCAATATTGGCTCAGACCAGAAAGTGCGTGAAGTCGTTGCTGCGGCGCGTCATCATGGCATTTCTATGCGTATTGGCGTCAATGCGGGTTCTTTAGAAAAAGATTTACAAAAGAAATATGGCGAACCTACAGGTGAGGCGCTGCTTGAATCAGCACTACGTCATATTGATATTTTAGATCGTCTCAACTTCCATGAATTTAAAGTCAGCGTAAAAGCATCAAATGTGTTTTTAACCATGGATGCTTATCGTTTACTTTCAAAGCAAATTGATAACCCATTACATCTAGGTGTGACTGAAGCTGGTATTTATCGTACAGGTACTGTGAAGTCGGCGATTGCCCTTGGCGGATTGTTGATGGAAGGTATTGGCGATACGATGCGTATTTCGCTTGCCGCCGAACCGGAAGATGAAATCAAGATTGGTTTTGATATCTTAAAATCACTAGGACTTCGTTCTAACGGTATTAACTTTATTGCTTGCCCAAGTTGCTCTCGCCAAGAATTTAATGTTATTCAGGTAATGCAAGCATTGGAAGAGCGTTTAGAAGATATTCGTACTCCAATGGATGTGTCGGTAATTGGCTGTAAAGTAAACGGCCCAGGTGAAGCAAAAGAAGCCGATATCGGGGTCGTTGGGGCTGCGCCTCGCTCATTGGTTTATCGTAATGGTGAAAAAAGCCATTTAATCGATACCGATCAATTGGTTGATGAAATCGAAACTATGGTTCGTCAACGTGTCCAAGAGCTTGAAGAAGCTAAATCTAAAGAAATTATTCGTAGTTCATCATGAGTTCAATCGTCGCAATCAAAGGTTTTAATGACATCTTGCCAACGCAAACAGTAGCGTGGAGACGTCTCGAGCAACATTTAGCATCTTTAATGGATGCTTATGGATATCAACAAATTCGTTTGCCGATCGTTGAACAAACGGGCTTGTTTAAACGTGCTATTGGTGATGCTACCGATATTGTTGAAAAAGAAATGTATACCTTTTTTGACAAAGGTAATCCACCAGAGTCATTAACCTTACGTCCAGAGGGTACTGCAGGTTGTGTTCGTGCTTTGGTTGAACATAATTTGTTGCGCGGTGCTACGCCACGCGTGTGGTATATGGGACCTATGTTCCGTTATGAAAAACCACAAAAAGGACGTTACCGTCAGTTCCACCAATTTGGTGTGGAAACTTTCGGTGTTGCGACTCCTGATATTGAAGCTGAAGTTATCTTGATGACAGCTCGATTATGGAAACGTATGGGCGTTGATCACATGGTTCAACTTGAGTTGAATACTTTGGGTGAAAAAGATGAGCGTACAGAGTATCGTAATGCTTTGGTTGCGTTTTTAAATGAGCATAAAGATGCGTTGGATGAAGATTCACAGCGCCGTTTAACAACGAATCCACTACGTATTTTGGATTCTAAAATTGAATCGACTCAGAAAATTCTGGAAAATGCGCCGAAATTATATGACTTTTTGAAAGAAGATAGTTTAAGTCACTTCCAACAATTACAAGACTATTTGACTGCTGCGGGTGTTAAATTTGTCATTAATCAAAAATTGGTGCGTGGTCTGGATTACTACAATAAAACCGTTTTTGAATGGACAACAACTGCACTTGGTTCGCAAGGTACGGTGTGTGGCGGTGGTCGTTATGATGGTCTTGTTGGTCAGCTAAAAGGTAAGCCAGATCAATCTGTACCTGCTGTTGGCTTTGGTATGGGGATGGAGCGTTTATTGCTTCTGGTTGAGCAAGTTGAACAGGCTCAAGTTATTCGTGATTGTGAAGTCTTCTTGGTTGCAGAACCTGCTTATCAAACTAAGGCTTTGATTTTAGCGGAACAATTACGTGACCAGTTAGAAGCTGAAAATAGCAGTATTCGAATCAAAACAGGTTCACAAGGCAGTATGAAGAGTCAGATGAAAAAAGCTGATCAGGCTGGGGCTGTTTACGCCATGATTTTAGGTGAGCGTGAATGGGAAGCACAGCAACTTGCTATCAAAGAGTTAGCAACAGCTGAGCAGTCTCAAGTTGCGCTGGCTGAGCTTGTACCATTCTTAATCGAAAAATTTACAAAATAAACTGAAACATCTGGAAAAGGACAATCACATGAGTGTAAGTGATGAAGAACAATTCGACAGCTTAAAGTCGTTCGCCAAAAAATATGGTTCTGCCATGATTAGCGGGATTCTCATTGCATTGATTGCCTTTTTTGGGTGGGAATATTGGCAAAAAAGAAATCTTGCGAGCAGCCAGACAGAAACTGCAAAAGTACAGCAGTTAATGGATGAGGCAAATGCAAGTGCTGATAATCCTAATGCTTTAACTTCGGTCACTGCATCGGCAGATAAAATCGTAAAAGATGATATCAATTCTGTTCAGGCGATACAGACTCAGTTTGTATTAGCAAAATTAGCCTATGAAAAACAGGATTATGCTGCTGCTGAAAAAGCATTGAAGAAAGTTGAAAATTCAAAAGTAAAAGATGAAGGTTTGATTCAGGTTGTAAAATTGCGTTTAGCAGATGCACAATTGGCGCAAAACAAATATGATGAAGCACTAAAAACCTTGTCTGGTAACGTCGATCCTGCATTTAAAGCAACAGTAGAAGAGTTACGTGGTGATATCTTTGTTGCTAAGAAAGATGTTGATTCTGCTAAAAAAGCGTATCAGGCAGCATGGGATTCGTTACTGGAACGTAAACAAGAACGACAAATTTTACAAATTAAACTCGAAAGTGTTGGCGTTTTAGTTGAAGATCCACAGATTGAGCGCCCAATTTTGGAAACACAGGTGGAAGAGTCTTAATGAATCAGAAATTCAAACTGCCTTTGGCAATTGCAATCGCATCAGCTGTACTGGTGGGATGTTCTAGCAACAAAGTAAAAGAAGCAAAACCAAATCCACTACCGAAATTGACTGAGTCGAAAAAGACTCTAGTACCCGTGTTTTCGCGCAGTGTTTCTTCTACTGATAAGGCAGATCCATTACGTTTGCAGCTTGACGCAAGTGAGGGCGTGGTCTTTACGCTTGACCCAAAAGGTGAGGTCGCTGCATATCGTGGCAAGGAACGCATTTGGGAGAAAAAAGTCAGCAAATTAGGCTTGAGCTCTGGTGTTGAAGCTGCTGAAGGAATTGTTGTTGTTGGTAATAGTAAAGGTCAACTTTTTGCTTTAGATCAGGCAACAGGTGAACAAAAGTGGACTGCACAGTTATCTGGTGCACTATTAAGTCCTTCTTTAGTTCAGTCTGGACGCGTTATTACCATTGCTAATGATGGTACTGTATTTGCGCATGATGCTGGTTCAGGCCAACAAGTTTGGGCTTATAAATTACCAAATGTCCAATTTAGTTTACGTGGTCAGGCCTCACCGGTGAGTCTTGACCCGCGTACCGTATTAATCGCATCTGCGAATGCGTATGTTTATGCAATTGATACGATTAGTGGTATTCCACGTTTCCAACGCCGTGTTGCAGTAAGTGAAGGCCGTTCTGATATTCAACGTTTGATTGATATCGATGGTGATCCTGCAGTTGCTGGACAGTTTATGGTAACGACTAGTTTCCAAGGACAAGTGACCGTAACTGATCTAGCTTCTCAACGTGTAGTTTGGAGTGAAGACTCAAGTAGCACGAAGCGTCCAGAAGTTTATGACAATAAAGTATTTGTTTCATCAACTGATGGTAAGTTAACTGCTTATGATTTAACGACAGGCGAACAAGTTTGGCAAAATGATAGTTTATTAAACCGTCATTTAAGTAACCCTGTTGTGTTGGGATCGGATCTTATTGTTGGTGATTTAGATGGCGTATTACATCTTGTTGATCCTGCAACAGGTAAGTTGATTGGTCGTTCAAAAACAAGTGGTGAGGTCAATACATTACGTGTTATTGAGAACCAACTTTACGTTTCGACCAGAAAAGGCGATTTAAGTATTTGGCAGAATCGTTAATTTCGTTTGCTTGTGCTAAAATAGCCGCTTAACAAATTACGCTGTTAAAAAAATATCGGGGTGTTTGAATTAAATCAGTTCAAAGCCCCGTCTTTTATTATGGTCATATCTGACCTTAAAATATATCTCCTGTATTGTTTCTAATGCTCATGCCATGAGATATGGCTGGTCTTGAATTAAGGTTATTGTATGAAACCCGTTATTGCGCTCATTGGTCGTCCGAATGTCGGAAAATCAACGTTATTTAACCAGATTACCAAGAGTCGTGATGCACTTGTAGCCGACTTCGCGGGTCTGACTCGTGACCGTAAATATGGTGATGCGACTTATCAAAATAAGTCTTTCATTGTTGTTGATACTGGTGGTATCGGTGAGAGCGAAGGCGGTATCGATAACTACATGGCCGAGCAGTCAAAAACAGCAATCAATGAAGCAGATATTATTATTTTTGTGGTTGATGCTCGTGCCGGATTATTAGCTTCTGATGAGCAAATTGCTCGTGAACTACGTACTTTAGGCAAGAAAATTTATCTTGTTGCGAACAAGGTAGATGGTGTTCATGCTGAAGCAGCTTTAGTTGAGTTCTATAAACTTGGTATGGGTGAACCATTACAAGTTGCCGCTAGCCATGGTCGTGGCGTACAGCAAATGCTGGAAGATGTACTTGCAGAAGTTCCAGAAGATGAAAACCCTGAAGAACATGACAAAGATACTGGCTTACGTTTAGCAATTATTGGTCGTCCTAACGTTGGTAAGTCAACACTGGTCAACCGTCTGCTTGGTGAAGACCGTGTGGTGGCATTTGACCAACCAGGTACAACTCGTGACTCTATTTACATTCCTTTTGAGCGTGAAGGCCGTAAATACACCTTAATTGATACAGCAGGTGTGCGTCGTAAAGGTAAGGTTGATGAAATGATTGAGAAGTTCTCAATTGTTAAAACTTTGCAAGCCATGAAAGATGCACATGTTGTCGTAGTTGTAGTCGATGCGCGTGAAGGTATTGTTGAGCAAGACTTGCATTTAATTGGCTATGCGCTTGAAGCTGGTCGTGCCATGGTTATTGCCATCAACAAATGGGATAACATGTCTGAATATGACCGCAAGCAATGTAAGCTTGATGTTGAGCGTCGTTTTGACTTTATTCCATGGGCAAAAATCCATTTAATTTCTGCTTTACATGGAACTGGGGTAGGTGATTTATATCCTTCTATCCACCGTGCTTATGAGTCTGCGAACTTAAAAGTATCACCAGCTAAATTGACTCAAATTTTGAGTGATGCGACAGAAGCCCATCAACCACCAATGATTAGCGGTCGTCGTATTAAAATGCGTTATGCACATATGGGTGGTCAGAATCCACCGACTATTGTGATTCATGGTAATAAGGTTGATAAGACACCTGCCGATTATCGCCGTTATTTAGAAAACGTGTTCCGTAAAGTGTATAAACTCGAAGGTACACCAGTTCGTATTGACTTTAAAACTTCTGAAAACCCGTTTGAAGGTCGTAAGAGTCAGGTTGATGAACGTACTGCTGCACGTCGCCGTCGTTATATTCAGAAATTTAAGAAAGCAGAGAAAAAATTTAACCGTTAAGTTTTTTATTGTTCAAAAACCCAAAGTTTTCTTTGGGTTTTTTATTACATGGTTTAATAAGTTATTGGTATTTTTTATATTAGCTTTAGTCCCTCATGGGATGGATTTAGAAAGATGAATGATAGGAAAATTGAAGTTTATATAGGAAAGCTCAATGAGTTTTTAAAACAAGAACAACAAAACTTTCCAGACTTCCGTTCATTTAATCATTATAAAAAACAACAAATACAGAGTGTCAGAAATCGACTGATTGCAGAGAAACTCCAACTCACGTCAATGGAATTGGAGTTTGCCAAGCATGAACATGGTAAACCTTATTTATTGAATCACACTTTGCATTTTAATCACTCACATAGCCAACAATACTACGCTTTAGCCATGAGCGAACAAGTTAAAGATATTGGGGTAGATGCTGAGGAACTGGATCGAAATGTACGCTTAGATGCTTTAGCAAAACATGCCTTTCATCCCGATGAATATGAAACATGGCTAAGCTTAGAACAAGATAGAGAATATTGGTTCAAAGTCTGGACCACAAAAGAAGCCGTTTTAAAAGCTTCAGGATTAGGTATACGTTTAGATTTAAATACGTTAAATACTCAGGCACATTCTACCGATCATGGTGGAGTCTGTTCTCACCCACTTAATGGGACATTTGCTTATCAGAATTTTATTGTTGGCAATATGATATTAACCGTGGCATGGCGTTCAGAGTTATCTTGCCGTGGTTTTCAGTTTCCATCTATTCAGCTTCACTCACTTGATCTTTAATAATTTTAATAGCACACATAAAAAAACCGCGTATTACGCGGTTTTTTTATTAAAGGGGAAAGCTAAAATATTAAGCTTGACCTTCAACAGCAGCAGCTTGAGCACGTTGCATATTCGCTTCGAACTCTGCATCAAAGTTGATTGGAGTAAGAAGTAACTGTGGGAAGCTACCTTTAGTTACTAAATCATTTACAGCTTCACGTAAGAACGGGAACAAAATATTTGGGCAGTATGCGCCTAAAATATAAGGTAAACGCTCTTCTTCAATGTTGTCGATCAAGAAAATACCTGATTGAGTTACATCTACAATGAACGCTGTTTCGTTGTCGTTATCGGCTTGTACCACAACTTTTAAAGAAACTTCAAAGTGAGTCGGGTCAATCTTTTCTGCAGCAGAAGAAAGATTGATATTAAGTTCAGGTTGCCATTGTTTAGTAAAAACCTGCGCCCCTGGAACCTCAAAAGAAATATCTTTTGTATAAATACGCTCTAAAGCTAATTGTGGTTGAACTTGTTGTTCTTCGCTCATTGTTTTTTCCTTAATATGGATGCGATGTTAAGCCAATAATTCGTCGAGTTTACCTTCACGCTCTAAAGCATAAAGTTGGTCAAAACCACCGATAAACTGATCGTTAATGAAAATTTGTGGGACAGTACGATGATTTGTGCGTTGCATTAATTCAACACGTACTTCTGGTGCTTCAACAGAAAGATTTACTTCTTTATAAGCAACACCTTTACGCTCAAGTAACTGTTTAGCACGAACACAATACGGGCATACAGAAGTTGAGTAAACAATGACATTTGCAGCCATGATAATTCTCCTTAAGCTTTTGGTTTGCTTTTAACAAGAGGTAAGCCTTGTGCTTTCCAGTTACTAATACCACCATCAAGACGATAGCTATCGTGGTGAGCAACTTTTTGCAAAGCACTTCCAGCAACTTGCCCCAAGTTGCAAATAAATACCAGTGGACGGTCACTTGCTTTTAATTCGTCAGCATGACTTGCGATTTGGCTATACGGAATATTGCGACTGCCACTAATGTGACCTTCGCGGAAATCTTTGCTATCGCGTAAGTCAATCAAAAGAGCATTTTTCGCTTTCACTAAAATACCAAGCGACTGTGGAGAAATTTTACGACCATTACGTTGACCTTCAAAAATGAAGAACAACACGATCAAGACTCCGAGCGTACCAAACAAAATGGGGTGATTCCCCATAAACTCTAACCAGCGTTCCACAAGTCACCTAAAAAATTAAAAAACAAAATTGACCTAGAGTATAGCGTATATAGATGGTGATCAAAATCACCACTTCAAGGGCAAATAGGGCAGAAAATCAGTTTTTTTGCTGCGCTTCTTGAATCTCATCGATTAAACGCAAAAAGCTATCTAAACGTCGTGGCAAAATTTCACCCGCTTCAACGGCCTGTTTTAGCCCACAATTCTTTTCATGCGTATGTGTACAATTACGGAATTGGCAAGATCCTAGATGTGCGGCAATGTCAGGAAAGCCCATACGAATTTTTTCTAAATCGAGATGCCAAAGCCCAAACTCACGAATTCCCGGAGAATCAATTAAGGCACCATTTTTACCGAAGTTGATTAAGCGCGTAGAGGTTGTCGTGTGTTGTCCAAGTGCAGAGTTTTCAGAAATAACATTGGTTTTTTGCTCTGCATCTGGAATGAGCACATTAATTAAAGAGCTTTTTCCTACGCCTGATTGCCCTACAAATGCTACGGTTTCACCATCTAAACGCTCAGATAAAGCCGAGATATCTCCCTTCTTTGACTGACAAATCATCACCTCATAACCCAAGGTTTTATATTCTTCTAATAGGGTAAGAATTGGGTCATTTTCAGTGAGTAAATCAGACTTATTGAGGACCAAAAGAGCAGGAATATTTGCATCTGCACAAGCAACTAAATACCGATCGATTAGCGTTGGAGCTGGTTCAGGAAGCGGTGAAAATACAATCACAATCAAACTGATATTGGCGGCTACTGGTTTAACTTTGTGATAGCGGTCAGGGCGGGTAAGTAAAGATGTACGTGGGTGAATGGCTGTAATAATGCCTAAACCCGTATTTGGGTCAGCCTGCCATTTAACACGATCACCAGTTACAAGTAACTCAAGATTAGTTCGAGTATGGCAACGCCAAACACTATTGAGCTCGATCGGCTTCCAGAATGGTTCTGGTTCTCCTTCGGCAACTTGTGGTTTTTCTGGGTGATGCTCAGGTACAGAGAGGGCTTGTACTTCAAGTTGACGGCCATAATGTTGTACAACGAGTCCGTCTAGATCCTGTGAAGTATCGATCTCTTCTTGGCGAGTTTTATGCTGTTTTTCAATACGACGTTGCTGTTGTTCAGTTAAACGACGCTTACGAATTAAAGCCATTCATATCCCAAAAAAAACCATTGTTTGAAGACCGCAAAAATAGCATGAAGCAGCTATAGAATTACAGCGCGGAAGCAAGAAATTTGCTACTATTGATGTTTTTACGGCATTTTAGAACGTACATTCATGAGCAGTACTTTAAATACACGATTAATTTGGATTGATCTGGAAATGACCGGATTAGATACCGATAATGACCAAATTATTGAAATCGCAACAATTATTACAGATGATCATTTAAATGTACTTGCCGAAGGTCCAGTTTTGGCTATTCATCAACCTGATCGTATTTTAAATGCAATGGATGAATGGAACACTCGTCAACATGGGCAATCTGGTCTGATTGAACGAGTTCGTCGCAGTAAGTTAACAGCCCGTGATGCTGAGTTACAAACTTTAGAATTCCTAAAAAAATGGGTGAATCCAAAAGTTTCACCAATGTGCGGCAATTCAATCTGTCAGGATCGCCGTTTCTTACACCGTCTTATGCCTGAACTTGAGCAGTATTTCCATTATCGTAATCTTGATGTATCTACGGTAAAAGAACTTTCAAAGCGCTGGCGCCCTGAAATTATGAGTGGCCTGAAAAAGAATGCATCACATTTGGCAATGGATGATATTCGTGACTCAATTTCAGAGTTGAAATATTACCGTGAATATTTCTTTATTATGAATACTGATGGTAAAGATTGATTACGTTGTAGACGTGATATAAAAGGGAGGCTCATGCCTCCTTTTTTATTGCATAAAGGACATTGTTACAATAATGCCGATCGCCTGATTTGGCTTTCATATTCATTTTGCTTAAAATGATGTTTTAAATTTTTATTATAAAAAGAGAGCATTTATGCAAAGTAATAACCCGATACTGACGCGTGTTGAAACGGTCAGTGACTATAGTCAACCGATGACTGTGCAAGGTGCGATTCAAAAATCTGTTATGTTGACTGTCATTGCAGCTGCGGTGGGTGTCGCTTTATTTTTCTATGCAGCCTTTACTGCAAATGTTGGTATTGCTTACGCGGCTTCAATTGTAGGTGCAATTGGTGGTTTGGTTTTAGCTTTAGTTACAACCTTTAAACCAACGACTGCGCCAACCTTGGCAATCCCGTATGCCTTATTTGAAGGGGCTTTTTTAGGTGGTATTTCGTTTACTTTCCAGTTGAAATACCCAGGTGTTCCACTTCAGGCTTTATTAGCAACTTTCGTTACGACTTTGGTGATGTTTGGTTTATATAAATTCCAAATTATCCGCGCAACTGAAAAGTTTAAGTCAGTTGTAATCTCTGCATCTTTAGCGATCTTTATTGTATTTATTGTGCAGATGGTCATGCGTTTAGCATTTGGTTCAAGTGTTCCTTATATTTTTGAAAGTAACTGGTTAGGCATTGGTTTTGCTGCATTCGTCGCAGTCATTGCTTCGCTTAATCTGATTTTAGATTTTGATTTAATCGAAACTAATGCAGCATATCGTGCACCAAAATTCATGGAATGGTTGTGTGGTATCGCATTACTTGCAACTTTAGTGTGGATGTATATTTCTTTCTTACGCTTACTGGGCTTATTGTCTGACGACTAAGATTGAATTCATCTAGAAGTCGCTCCTCATCAGGAGCGATTTTTTTTCGTGCGATTTTTGAAAAAAGATGCATTATGCAATTTCGAAAACCGCCGAATATTGGCATTATGCTTGAAATTGTTTTGAGTGAGATCGGCATGACACAAGGACTTTTAGCAGGTAAGCGCTTTTTGATTGCAGGCGTTGCTAGTAAATTATCAATTGCTTTTGGTATTGCCCAAGCATTACACCGTGAAGGTGCAGAGCTTGCATTTACTTATCCAAACGAAAAATTAAAAAAACGTGTGGATGAATTTGCTGAGCAATTCGGTTCTAAGCTTGTGTTTCCATGTGATGTTGCTGTTGATGCTGAAATTGATAATGCATTTGCAGAACTTGCAAAACATTGGGACGGCGTAGACGGTGTTGTGCACTCAATTGGCTTTGCACCTGCACACACGCTTGATGGTGACTTCACTGACGTGACTGACCGTGACGGTTTTAAAGTTGCTCATGACATCAGTGCATACAGCTTTATTGCAATGGCTCGTGCTGCAAAACCTTTATTACAAGCTCGCCAAGGTTGTTTATTGACTTTGACTTACCAAGGTTCTGAGCGCGTTATGCCTAACTATAACGTTATGGGTATGGCAAAAGCTTCTTTAGAAGCTGGTGTTCGCTATTTAGCATCAAGCCTTGGTGTTGATGGTATCCGTGTAAACGCGATTTCTGCGGGCCCAATCCGTACTTTAGCTGCTTCTGGTATTAAATCTTTCCGTAAAATGTTAGATGCCAATGAAAAAGTTGCGCCATTAAAACGTAACGTAACGATTGAAGAAGTTGGTAACGCCGCATTATTCCTATGCTCACCTTGGGCTTCAGGTATTACTGGTGAAATTCTATATGTAGATGCTGGTTTCAATACTGTAGGTATGAGCCAATCTATGATGGATGATGAATAAGTTTTAAAATTTATTCAGCCATAAAAAAGCCGTAGTTGAAGGACTACGGCTTTTTTAATTGGTACAAGTTATTGCTGCAGTTCTTTTACAGGGGAACCACCTAAAGCTTGCATGAGGGTGACATACGCGTTGTATTGGCTTTGCTTGGTTTCAACGAGGCTTAAGCGAGCAGTACGTGTGGTTTGCTGTGCATCGAGAAGAGCCTTTAATGCAACAGCACCATAGCGATAACGGACTTCGGTTAAACGTTCAGTTTTTTCTGCAAGTTCAACATTACGTTCTTGTAACGCTACTTGTTTGTCGAGTTCGGTACGACTCGATAAAGCATTTTCGACATCAGCAAAAGCCTGATAAAGCGTTTGACGATATTGAATAATCGCTTTTTCATAATCCAGATTACTAATCGCGATATCTTTCTTCATATCGTTATATTGCAAAAATGGTAAGCTTAAACTTGCACCAAGCGTGAGAGCAGGGTTACGTAATAACTCCGTTAACGATGTGCTGCTTGAGCCTAGACTGCTGGTTAAGCTAATCGAAGGGTAGTAGCTCGCCTTAGTAGCATCTTTAGTTGCTAATGCTTTTCTTAAGCGGAGCTCACTTGCTTGCAAATCAGGTCGGCGCGATAAAATGTCGGCAGGTAAGCCAGCACCAATTGCAGGTAGAGCAGTGCGTGGTAAACGCTTTGGCTCTTGAATGTTTAATTGCTGCAATGGTTCATGCAATAGCACTGCAATAGCCGTACGTGTTTCAACCAGTTGTTGTTCAATCTGGCTTAAACTCGCTTTCTGGCTTTGTACTGATTGTTCTGCTTGAGTCAGATCTACACCTGAAACGGCACCAGCTTTATATTGAATCTGTACTAAGTCATAAAGCTTTTGAGAGGTTGCTAGACTTTGCTGGGCAGTTGTGTAGCGCTCATTTAAATAACCGAGTTGCCAATAGAGTTTGGCAGTGGTTGCAATTAAACTTTGCCCCGTGGCTTGTAAGTCTTGTTCTGTCGCTAAAGCTTCCCATTTACTTGCTTCGGTTTGGCGGGCAAGCTTGCCAAACAAATCAAGCTCATAGCTTACCCCAGCACTCATGGAAAGACCTTTAGCACTGTCATCTCCCGAATTTAAATCGAAAGAATGTCCTGTAGAAACACTAGAGCTCGTTCGCAAGCCTTGTTTGTTAGCGGTTAAGTCAGCTTGTAGACGGGCTTGCTTTAAGGTAATACCAGCAACAGCCAAATCGCTATTACGTTCTAATACGTTGTTTACGAGTTGGTTGAGCTGTGCGTCGTTAAAAAGCGTCCACCAACGATCAGAGTATTGATCGGCAGACATGGTTTTTGTTTTTGTTGTGTCATACTGAAAACTACCCGGAACTTGTACCGCAGGCGTTTCATAAGGTGTTTTTACTACAGCTGCACATCCTACAAGAGAACCTGTGAGAAGAAGTGCTGTGCTGAGTTTAGTCATAGAGAAAGACATGCAATTTTCCTTATTCTCGAGATAGTGCGGCAACAGGGTCAAGCTTCGCGGCATTCTTGGCTGGTAAGAAACCAAAAACGACCCCAATCAGTGTTGAACAGACAAAGGCTGCAATAATTGAGGTGCTTGAATAAGCCACACTAAAGTTACCACCAGCAAATTTATTAATAAGTTGCCCAAGGCCAAGCGATAGTAAGACGCCAAGCACACCACCAATTAAACACACCAAAATTGCTTCAATCAGGAATTGCTGCAAAATATCACTTTGACGCGCACCTACGGCCATACGTACACCAATTTCTTGAGTACGTTCAGTCACCGAAACCAACATAATATTCATTACCCCGATACCACCAACGACCAATGAAATTACGGCAATTGCTGAAACCAGAAGGGTCATTGTGCTAGTTGTTTTCTCAATGGTTTGACGGATACTGTCACTGTTCATAGTGAAAATATCTTGTGCACCATGGCGCTGTGTTAATAAATTTACAATCGCATTTTCTGCGGCAGCAGTTGAATATTTGTCATTAATACGAACCACGATATTACGGACATGGGTTTGCCCCAGCATACGGCTCATCACGGTTGTATAAGGCATATAGACATTTAAAGTGTCATCTGAGCCCATGCCACTCGTTTGCGGTTCTACAATGCCAATAATACGAGCTGGTACACTACCGAGTAACACTACTTGACCGATAGGGTTGGTACCGTCACTAAAGAACTGTTTTTGAGTATTGGTATCAATGACTACATCCTGTGAGCGATCACGAACACTACGTTGATCAAAAGTTTGTCCATCTTTAAAGACCAAACCTTTCACATCGAAATAATCGTTACTCACACCATTAATGGTCGCGTTAGCTTCATTTTGTTGATAACGCATGGTTTTGGATGTGCTGACGATTGGGCTTACTGCACTGACATACGGTTGAGTCATTAACGCATCGGCATCGGCAGGGACCAAGGTTTTAAAACTTGCAGTTTTAGAGTTGTCACCAAAACCACGGCCCTGAAACACGGTAATTGTATTTGTTCCCAGACTGCTAATATTGCTTAAAATTTGCTGTTGAGAGCCTTTACCTAGCGCGACAACCGTAACAACCGATGCAATACCAATAATGATCCCAAGCATGGTTAAAAAAGTACGCATGCGGTGGGCATTCATAGACAGTAAAGCCATTTGAAAGGCTTCAGATAAACGGTCTAAAGTAGAACGCCATGCAGAAATACTTTTGCCTTTCTTCTGTTTACCTTGCAAAGCAGGCGCCGCATCAGGATCAGTCTTGATTGGTTCGGCTGCTTGATCTGGGACATTAGGACGGTCACTAATAATTTCTCCATCACTAATCTCGATAATACGAGTCGCATTTTTTGCAACTTGCATATCATGGGTGACTAAAATAATAGTGTGACCTGCAGCATTGAGTTCACGCAAGATACGCATCACCTCAACACCACTATGAGAGTCGAGTGCCCCCGTCGGTTCATCTGCCAGAATAACGTCACCGCCATTCATCAGCGCACGGGCAATAGAAACACGTTGCTGCTGACCACCAGAGAGCTGGCTTGGTCTATTAAGTGTTTTAGTGCCTAACCCTAATTCGGTCAGTAAAGCCGTTGCACGTTGTTTACGCTCAGAAGGCGTAACACCTGCATAAACAGCTGGAACTTCAACGTTACCCTCAGCAGATAAATCACCCAGTAAATGGTAGCGCTGGAAAATAAAACCAAAATATTCACGACGTAGTCGAGCGAGTTGATCTGGCTCAAGTTTACCTGTTTCTTGTCCATTGACTTTGTAACTACCACTCGTAGGTCGGTCCAAACAACCCAGAATATTCATGAGGGTCGATTTACCAGAACCCGACTGGCCGACAATGGCAACCAGTTCACCTTCATAAATGGTCAGATCAATGCCTTTTAAAATTTGTATCGTGCTTTCGCCAGCAGGGAATTCCCGGACTAGATTGCTGACTTCAAGCAAAGCTTGTTTTGTCATGCTTACATTCCCATTGGGCCACTACGGCGACGGTTATTACTACTATTTGCTGATGCAGCAGAAGTATCGGCACTATCGGCAATGACAACTTGATCACCTTGTTTTAAGCCCGCAAGAACTTGCGCATTTACACGGTTGTTAATGCCAACCAAAATTTGAGTTGGTTTAGTTGTGCCATCAGCTTGTAATACGCGTACAACACTTAACGTCAATTTACCTTGTTCAACCAGTTGTTTTTGTTCAGCAGTCAAGTTTAGGCGTTGTAGACGAGCTCCGTTTCCTTGAGATTTTTTAGCTGCTTCAGGTGAAGAACTTGATTTATCAGAGGATTGACCTGATTTTCTTTGACCTGAAAATTGTTTAGAACTCAGTGCTGATGATGGAACGAGTAGAGCATTTTTAGCTGAATTTAATACGATATAAACTTGTGCAGTCATATCAATACGCAATTTACCATCGGTATTTGGCACATCGAATAAGGCATTGTAGTAAACAGCCGAACTGGTTGTTGAGCTTGTTGTACTTGTTGATTCGCTAGAAATTGAGTCAGGAGCAGGCTCAATTTGACGTAAAGTTGCGTAGCGTTTAGTTTCATCACCTAAGGTTGTAAAGTAAACTTGTTGTCCTTTTTCAACTTTCATAATGTCAGCTTCACTGACTTGTGCCTTAATCGTCATGTTTTGTAATTTTGCAATTTTGACGATTGTTGGTGCGCTTTGGTTTGCGTTTACGGTTTGGCCTTCTTCAGTCACAATCGCGACAACCGTTCCATCAGTTGGAGCAACAATACGTGTGTAACCAATGTTGGTTTGTGCCGTAGATTTTGTCACTTTTGCAGATTCAATCTGTGCATCTAATGCTTTAATTTGCGCCTGAGCTGTTTTATAGCTTGCCTCAGCCGATTCTAAATCTGCACGAGGCGTTGCATCTTGCGCATACATTTGTTGCTGACGGCGGTATTCAAGTTGTTTTTCGTTTAAAGAAGCAACTTGTTGAAGGCGCTGCGCTTCTAAATTTTTAATATTCGCATCAGAAGTTTTTAAACTATTTTCTTGGGTGGTTGAGTCAATTTGTGCGATAAGTTGACCTTGTTTCACTTGATCGCCCAACTGTACATACATCTTTTTGACCTGACCAGATACCTGTGCACCCACACTAATCAGTTTGGTTGCATCAAGTGTACCTGTTGCAAGGACATTATTTTCAATATCTCCGCGTGTTACCTCAGCTGTAATATATTGAGGCTGCTGCTCTTTAGGCTTTAAAAATTTCCAAGCTAATACAGCAATAACTGCTATACAGAGGATAATAATAACAAGTTTGATTGGCTTTATTTTTGGCATGGTGAGAGGTCGAAAAGTTTAAAATTTAATTTAGTATAAAAGCGAAATGAGGATAAAACGTGAATTTTTATTATATTTCAAGAATGAAGAAAAATGATTCCGCCGAATTATTGTATAAATAGCGTTTTACCACATAATTCAGCAATGGCCTGCTGCATCAAATGTTGGGCATTTTCATTCGACATTCCTTTAATTGCCGCATCAACTTGCAATAGAAGGGTAGACCAGCCTAAAAACTGTTGAGGATTTAATCTTCTTAAAGCTTGTTGATATAAACCAACCTTTGTTTTCCAGATACCAAGTTGTAATGCATTATGAGGCTGCTCAAATAATTGCATCAATAAACGCATTTCTTTACTTAAAGTCCATAAAATTAGACTTTCTGGTTCGCCAGCAGCAATTAAATATTGAAAAATTTTAATGGATTGAGCGAGATTACCTTCTAATAGCGCGTCGCTTAAATCGTAAGTGGTATAACGAGATTGATCTTGTAGACAAGCATATAACTGTTCAATTTGAATCAGTTGTTGGTCTGGAAAAGTATCTCTTACACGCATCAAGCTATTCTTAGCTGCGAGCAAATTATGTTCATGATGCTGCATGAGCCATTGCCAGGCATCATTATCGAGTTGAATTTCAAGTTTCTCTGCTTCGGCAGATAAAATTCTTTGGCGGTCTTGCGGATAGTTTGCCGTTAGGGCAACAACAACACCATTTGCTTCCACAACTTGGAAAAAAGCAGACTTTAAGCTACTACTATCTTGCTTAGGTAAAACAATTAAAAGCAGGTTAGTTTCATTATGTTGAATATAGCTTTTAAGCTGTTTTAGTCCATTTGCGTCAGGCTTTATATTGCCATGCACTTCAATGGCAAGCTGCTGAGAAAATAAAGATAAGCTGTTAAGAGCGTTAAAAACATTCTTCCAGTCGCTCACGCTACTAATATCATAGCGCTGTCTTTCAACTTCTTGTTGTTGCCAACTTTTACGAAAAGCATCTAATAAATTTTGTTCCAGTAAAGGTTCTTGGCCATGTAAAATCCACGCACCCCGTGCTTCCGGAATGCGTTTTAAGGCTTGTAAATAGTCAATTTTCATTGCTGGTAAAAATAAAGATTAAGGCTGAGCTTTTGGTAAACGGTTTGCTGAAATCTGACGAGTAATTTGCTGTGCAATGTCATCGATCACAATACGTTGCAAATAAGATTCTTGCTGATTTTCGGTGTTAACCGTTGCAAGATCATATTGGTAACTACGAGATGCAGTTAATGAACGTGGTTCAGTAATTTTATTACCCTGACGGTCTTCAATCTGGAAGGTTACGGTTAAGCGTAATAATACTTCCGTTAGTTTTCCATTTAAAAGCTGACGACGTGGTGTGTACTCTAAAACACGGAGTACGTAGGCATCATTATCATTGCTGAATTGAACACCATTTGCAGCTAAATAAACTTTTAACTGGGTTTCTAAATCATCAGTTTTAGCTGGTAACTCAAGGCTTAATTTTTTATAAACAAGCGGAGTTGCAGTCGGGTTGGTTCCTTTTAAATGAAATCCACACCCGACTAAGCCTGCACTAAGGCCTAAGGTCAAAACAACAGCGGCTAAACGTTTGGCAAAGTGCATGCTTGATCCTCTCATTAATAACTTTAATTAAACCACGAGGTTAACTAATTTATTTGGAACCACAATTTCTTTCTTTGTTGGTCCTGTTAAGAATTGTTGAACTTCTGGAAGAGCTTTAGCTTGAGCTAATAGATCTTCTTTAGAAATATCAACCGAAACTTCAAGTTTACCGCGAAGTTTACCGTTAACCTGTACAACAATCGTTTGTGTATTACGAGTTAATGCAGAAGCATCGACTTCAGGGAATGTCGCTTCTGTTACATCTGTACCAAACTGAGCCAATAATGTTTGACTTAAATGTGGTGCAAATGGAGCAAGTAAAGTTAACAGTGTGGTGATCGCTTCACGTTCTACAGCAACGTCATTATCATCTTTTGCTTCAAACTTGTTGCTCGCATTTAACAATTCCATCAAAGCAGCAATCGCAGTATTGAATGCATGACGACGTTCGATATCATCACTTACTTTTTGAATAGTTTCGTGTGTTTTGCGACGTAAATCTTGAGCGTCTTTAGACAAGTTAGCTGCATCAATCGTAGAAGCTTGGTTGCCCTTTTCAAGGAAGCTCGCTACAAGGCGCCACACACGTTTTAAGAAACGGTTTGCACCTTCAACACCTGCATCAGACCATTCTAAAGATTGATCTGGTGGAGCAGCGAACATCATAAATACACGTGCTGTATCTGCGCCGTATTGATCAATAATCGCTTGTGGGTCGATACCGTTGTTTTTCGACTTAGACATTTTTTCTTGTCCGCCGATCACAACTTCTTGACCGTCACCTGAATATTTTGCAGAAAGAATACGACCTTTTTCATCGCGTTCTAATTCGATATCAGCAGGGTTAAACCAAGTCTTCTTACCATTTTCTGCTTCACGATAGAATGTATCCGCAAGCACCATGCCTTGAGTTAACAAGTTGGTAAATGGTTCATTACCTTGTACTACACCTTCATCACGCATTAATTTGTGGAAGAAACGTGCATAAAGTAAGTGAAGAATCGCGTGTTCAACACCACCAATATATTGGTTTACAGGAAGCCAGTTTTGAGCAGCTTCAGGTTTCACCATTCCGCCAGTGAAGTCTGGAGACGCATAGCGTGCGTAGTACCAAGATGACTCTACAAATGTATCCAATGTATCTGTTTCACGGCGTGCATCGCCACCACAACAAGGACATTTCGTTTCATAGAATTCAGGCATTTTATTAAGCGGGTTACCTGAACCATCTGGAACAACGTCAGTTGGTAATACAACTGGAAGCTGGTCTTCTGGAACTGTGACTTGACCACAAGTATCACAGTTAATCATTGGAATTGGACAACCCCAGTAACGTTGACGAGAAACACCCCAGTCACGTAAACGGAATTGAACTTTAGAATTTGCTAAACCTTGTGGTTCTAATTTTGCAAGGAATGCATCAAATGCAGCTTGGAATTCTAAACCATCAAACTCACCAGAGTTAACAAGTTTACCTTCTTTAGAACCGTACCATTCTTGCCACTCAATTGCAGAGTAGTCTGCATCGTCACCGCCTTTGGCATCAATTACTTGCTTAATAGGCAAGTTGAACTTGTTGGCAAATTCGAAGTCACGTTCGTCATGCGCTGGTACAGCCATCACTGCGCCAGAACCGTAAGACATTAATACGTAGTTTGCGATCCAGACAGGAAGCTCTTCACCAGTTACAGGATGCTTTACAAACAAACCTGTCGCCATGCCTTTTTTCTCGGCTGTTGCCAAGTCCGCTTCTGCAACTGAACCCATGCGGCACTCTTCAATGAATGCAGCCAATTCAGGGTTCTTTTCAGCCGCTTTAAGCGCAAGAGGGTGTTCTGCTGCAACGGCAACATATGTCACGCCCATAAGCGTGTCAGCACGTGTTGTATAAACAGTTAAGCCATCAGCATAAATTTCGGTATTGGCAGATGGGAAAGTAATTTCCATGCCTGTAGAGCGACCAATCCAGTTACGTTGCATGGTCAACACTTGTTGAGGCCAGCCGTCTTGTAGGGTGTCTAGGTCGTCTAATAATTCTTGTGCATAGTCAGTAATACGGAAGTAGTACATTGGAATATCGCGTTTTTCAACCAATGCACCAGAACGCCATCCGCGACCATTTTCAACTTGTTCGTTTGCTAAAACAGTTTGGTCAACTGGATCCCAGTTTACTGTTGAAAGTTTACGGTAGATCAGGCCTTTTTTATAAAGCTGAACAAATAACCATTGTTCCCAGTGATAATACTCTGGTGTACAAGTTGCAAATTCACGATCCCAATCTACAGATAGACCTAATTTTTTTAATTGGTCACGCATGTACGCAATGTTTTCAAATGTCCATTTTGCCGGAGCAACTTTATGGGCAATTGCTGCGTTTTCCGCAGGTAAACCGAATGCATCCCAACCCATAGGTTGTAATACAGTTTCACCTTTTAAACGGTAAAAACGGCTAATCACATCGCCAATTGTATAGTTACGCACATGCCCCATATGCAGCTTGCCGCTTGGGTAAGGAAACATCGACAGGATGTAACGATGTTTACCTTCGACAGTGTCGGCAACTTTAAAGACTTTACGATTTTCCCAATCTTGTTGAACTGATGGTTCAATCGTGTTTGCTTGATATTCGGGGTCAATGTGAGAAATAGTCATAGACGTAAGCTATACAACAAAAATTGATATTAAAGATTGTTGCACAGCATAGCGCAAAATCGACAAAAATGCAGTTTTGGGATGGATTTATTTTCCGTTAAAAATTAAACAAGAATAAACCTGAAAAAAGCGGGGTAGTCATAAAAAAAGAAAAGTGGAAAAATCAAATAAGATGAAAAAATAGTCAGTTAAAAAATAATCATAGAAAAGTGTTTCTTTAATCTTGACTTTAGTGAATTAAACAACAAAAATGCTTCCTTTAGTTTTATATGCGATTATTTGATCACCCTTCGAATAACCGTCATGTTTTGTAATAGACATTCTCTCTAGCCGAGAGATTGATTTTACTTAAAGTATGTATATCCAGACATGCTTTATTAATGTTAAAAAAGCTTATACGGCTGAAAAACAGAAATTTTTCTATTGCAACGAAAACTAGACAATATGTGTGCTATAACAGTGCAGACAATTCAATGAATGAAACACTATTTGTGCCTTCCATAAATAGTGATAAAGATTTTTAGGGTGAATCACGTTGGAACTTTTATCTGGTGGTGAAATGCTCGTTCGTGCTCTTGCGGACGAAGGCGTTGAACATGTTTTTGGTTATCCAGGCGGCGCTGTATTACATATTTATGATGCGCTATTTCAACAAGACAAAATTAATCATTACCTCGTACGTCATGAACAAGCTGCTGGTCATATGGCAGATGCTTACTCGCGTGCTACAGGTAAGACTGGCGTAGTACTGGTCACTTCTGGACCTGGCGCAACTAATACTGTGACTCCAATTGCAACAGCTTATATGGACTCAATCCCAATGGTGATTTTGTCTGGCCAGGTTGCATCACATCTTATTGGTGAAGACGCTTTCCAAGAAACTGATATGGTAGGTATTTCACGTCCTATCGTGAAACACAGCTTCCAAGTTCGTCATGCAAGCGAAATTCCTGCAATTATCAAAAAAGCATTTTATATCGCAGCAAGTGGTCGCCCTGGTCCAGTTGTAGTCGATATTCCTAAAGATGCAACAAATCCTGCAGAAAAATTTGCATACGAATATCCTGAAAAAGTGAAGATGCGTTCTTATCAGCCACCTTCACGTGGTCATTCTGGCCAAATTCGTAAAGCAATTGATGAGCTTTTAAGTGCAAAACGCCCTGTAATTTATACGGGTGGTGGTGTTGTTCAAGGTAATGCATCAGCATTATTGACTGAACTCGCACATTTACTAGGTTATCCAGTAACTAACACACTTATGGGCCTTGGTGGCTTCCCTGGTGATGATCCACAATTCGTGGGTATGTTAGGTATGCACGGTACTTATGAAGCAAATATGGCGATGCATAATGCTGACGTCATTCTTGCAATTGGTGCGCGTTTTGATGACCGAGTAACCAATAACCCAGCAAAATTCTGTGTGAATGCTAAAGTTATTCATATTGATATTGATCCGGCGAGCATTTCAAAAACAATTATGGCGCACATTCCAATTGTAGGGGCAGTTGAGCCTGTACTTCAGGAAATGTTGACGCAATTGAAACAATTAAATGTGTCTAAGCCAAACCCTGAAGCAATTGCTGCGTGGTGGGATCAAATTAATGAATGGCGTAAAGTTCATGGTTTAAAGTTTGAAACCCCGACCGATGGCACAATGAAGCCACAGCAAGTTGTTGAAGCTTTATATAAAGTCACTAACGGTGACGCCATCATCACTTCAGATGTGGGCCAACACCAAATGTTTGGTGCGTTGTATTACAAATACAAACGTCCACGTCAATGGATTAACTCAGGCGGATTGGGCACCATGGGCGTAGGTTTACCTTATGCAATGGCTGCGAAGCTCGCTTTCCCAGATCAACAAGTTGTTTGTATTACTGGTGAAGCTTCAATTCAAATGTGTATTCAAGAGCTTTCAACGTGTAAGCAATATGGCATGAATGTGAAGATCTTGTGCTTGAATAACCGTGCTTTAGGTATGGTGAAGCAGTGGCAAGATATGAACTATGAGGGCCGTCACTCAAGCTCATACGTTGAATCATTGCCTGATTTTGGCAAGTTAATGGAAGCTTATGGTCACGTTGGTATCCAGATTGATCATGCTAATGAACTAGAGTCGAAGCTTGCTGAAGCAATGGCGATTAATGATAAATGTGTATTCATTAATGTCATGGTTGATCGCACGGAACATGTTTATCCAATGCTGATCGCAGGTCAGTCTATGAAGGATATGTGGTTAGGTAAAGGGGAGCGTACATAATGAGACATATTATTTCTGTACTCGTTGAAAACGAAGCTGGTGCGCTTTCTCGCCTTGTTGGTTTATTTAGCCAACGTGGATATAACATTGAAACACTGAATGTTGCGCCAACCGAAGACCCAACTTTGTCACGCTTAACATTAACAACTTATGGTGATGACCATAAGATTGAACAGATTACAAAGCAGCTCAATAAACTTGTTGAAGTTGTAAAAGTAGTTGATTTATCAGAAGGTTCACACATTGAGCGTGAACTGATGCTGATTAAAGTAAAAGCGTTAGGTGCTTCACGTGCTGAAATTAAGCGAACGGCGGATATTTTCCGTGCGCAGATTGTAGACGTGACACCAACTACCTATACCATTCAAATAGCAGGGACAACTGAAAAATTAGATGGTTTTATCGATGCGCTTGCAGAAAACACTATTCTAGAAGTCGTTCGTTCAGGTGTATCTGGTATCGCCCGTGGCGAAAAAGTATTAGCCATTTAATTTTTTAAAAAGTATTTTAGCGGAGAACACAAATGCAAATTTTTTACGATAAAGACTGTGACTTATCAATCATCCAAGGCAAGAAAGTAGCGATTATTGGTTACGGTTCTCAAGGTCATGCTCATGCACTTAACCTTAAAGACTCAGGCGTAGACGTAACTGTAGGTTTACGTGCAGATTCAGCTTCTTGGAAGAAAGCTGAAAATGCAGGTCTTAAAGTTGCAGAAGTTCCTGCTGCTGTTAAGCAAGCTGACCTCGTAATGATTTTGACTCCAGATGAATTCCAATCACAACTTTACCGTGACGTGATTGAGCCAAACATCAAAGAAGGCGCGACTCTTGCATTTGCTCATGGTTTCTCTGTTCTTTACAACCAAGTTGTTCCACGTAAAGATTTAGACGTAATCATGGTTGCTCCAAAAGCACCTGGTCACACTGTACGTTCAGAGTTCCAACGTGGTTCAGGTGTTCCTGACCTAATCGCAATTCACCAAGATGCTTCTGGTAATGCACGTAACGTTGCTCTTTCTTATGCTTCTGGCGTAGGCGGCGGCCGTACAGGTATTATCGAAACTTCATTCCGTGAAGAAACTGAAACTGACTTATTCGGTGAGCAAGCAGTTCTTTGTGGTGGTGCGGTTGAATTAGTGAAAATGGGCTTCGAAACTTTAGTTGAAGCTGGTTATGCACCAGAAATGGCTTACTTCGAATGTTTACACGAACTTAAATTGATCGTTGACTTAATGTTCGAGGGTGGTATCGCTGACATGAACTACTCAGTATCTAACAATGCTGAGTACGGCGAATATGTAACTGGTGTTGAAGTAATCAACGAACAATCTCGTGAAGCAATGCGTAATGCATTGAAACGTATTCAATCTGGTGAGTACGCTAAGATGTTCATTCAAGAAGGTGCGTTAAACTACCCATCTATGACTGCTCGTCGTCGTCAAAATGCTGCACATGGTATTGAAGTAACTGGTAATAAGTTGCGTGCAATGATGCCATGGATTCAAGCAAACAAAATCGTAGACAAAGAAAAGAACTAATTTTCTTTATCTAACGCTTTAAAAGAACCCTGCTTTAAGCAGGGTTCTTTATTTATACTATTTTATTTGAATGCGAAAATTGCGATTAGGTCAACTTGACTAGATTAAATAAATTCTATATTTTTCATATAATTGGCTGCTTAATTTTTATTTACTTTATTGATTTATAAAGTAAAAAATACTTGACCAAAAGATAGATAATGTTATTGTTTATAACTGACTGAATAAGTCAAATTTACTAAAATTTCTTTAACATGTTTAATTGTATTTTGGGCAATGAGTTGAACAAAATAAAAAAAAGTATTGAATAATCATGGAAGTCCAATATGGGTCATGTTGATTACGATAGCACATTGATCGTCGGCTCTTTTATTGCAGCTGGCTTCATTTGTTATATTGTAATTTCCATGGAGCAGCTAATATTCAAGCAAGTCTATAAGAAATTTGAGTCCTTAATTTTATTTATTAATGGATTGCTACTCGCCTTAGCAATTAGCATCGTCCATATTGTTGGTATACAAGCTTATCATCTGTTTGATACTGCTCACTCTAATATTCCTTTAATTGCAATTTCTTATGCCATTAGTGCATTGTTATCTTGCATTGCGATGTGGTTGACTTCGCGTTTTACGCTCCCTTTATTTAGACTCATTTTGAGCTCGATTATTATGGGAATCGGAATTTCAGCTTCATATTACATTAGCATGTTGGGCTGGAATATTAATGTTTATAAAAAAGATTACACTTCGTTTTTACTTTTATTTTCTGTATTAATTGCAATGAGTGGTTCAGGGCTAGCGTTTTTACTCGCCTATAAATTAAAAGACACTGAACGATATCGCTTAACTTTAAAAATCGCATTTTCGGTTATGATGACCTTAAGTATTATGGGGATGCACTACACAGCGCTTATTGCGACGAATATTACTGATAAATTTATTAGCCAATATCAGGCTGAGCATGACTTATTATTATTTACAATTATTCTAGTCACCTGTTTGGTACTCGTAGCAAGTTTTATTGTTGCAATGTTAGAGCAACGCCTTACTCAACAGAATTTAGAGCTGCGTAAGGCAAATAAAGAATTAGCTAACCTATCTATACAAGACAATTTAACCAAATTACCTAACCGCCTTTATTTAGTGGATTATGCTGAAGTATTACTTTCAGATCATCGATACAAAGACCAGAAAATTGCTTTCTTATATATTGATTTAGACCGATTTAAATCGGTGAATGATGCATTTGGACATCATGTGGGTGATCAATTACTTATTCAGATGGCGAACCGCTTACATTGGCAACTCAATGAGAAGTGCAAACTACTTAGAATTGGCGGTGATGAGTTTTTACTTATTGCTGAAAATACAAATGCCGATGAAGCAGTTATTTTGGCTGAGAAAGTTTTACAGCTGATTCAAGAGAGTTATCAGATTTCTGGTAAAGAAATTAATATCTCTGCAAGCTTAGGAGTGGCACTATTTCCTGAGCATGGACAAAATGTTCAGGACTTACTCATGAACGCTGATGCCGCGATGCTCATGTCTAAAGAACAAGGCCGAAATACTTACACCATCTTTAGTTATTCAACCCACCAACAAGAAACGAGAAGTCAGTCAAAACTGATCAATGATCTTTATAAGGCCGTAGAAGAAAAGCAGTTCATCCTATATTACCAACCAAAATTTAATACGAATCTTGAGGTCTGTGGTGTTGAAGCATTAATCCGTTGGAATCATCCAGCTTTAGGAATACTCACACCGCATATGTTTATAGAAGGTGCAGAAAAAACGGGTTTGATCATTCCAATGGGATATTGGGCACTTGAGCAAGCTTGCCTGCAAATTCAAGAGTGGGAACGCAGTAACACCCCATTTTATCCAGTCGCAGTGAATTTATCGGCCTTACAGTTTGAAAATAAAAAATTATTTAGTACGCTCGAAGCATTGTTAAAAAAATATCAAATTCAACCCCATCACTTAATTGTTGAGATTACTGAATCAACAGCAATGCGGCATATTGATTTAAGTATTCGAGCTTGTGAGCGACTACGTGATATGGGCATTCGAGTCGCAATTGATGATTTTGGAACAGGCCATTCAAGCTTTTTATATTTAAAAGATTTACCTTTAGATGAATTGAAAATTGATCGTGGTTTTATCGTTGACTTAAAACCAGGCTCAAAAGAAGAAGTTATATTAGAAAGTATAATACATTTAGCTAAAAAGTTAGGTTTAACCGTAACAGCGGAAGGGGTGGAAACTCAACAGCAAGTTGAAATTTTAACCCGTTTAGGTTGTCAGCAATTTCAGGGGTATTTATTAGGAATGCCTGTTCACGTCGATCAACTGATTGAATCTCAAGGTGCTCACTTCGCTTAATCTTTTCTATATCGATTTTTAAACCTAATATTTCCTTTTAATTTTATCTTTAAAGAACAATTAATTAAAATAAATTTATCTTCTAAAAAACACCTATATATTTGTAGTAGTGAATAGTATTAGCTTCTCAGTTAGTTGAGTATTTTACATATAATAATTTATGAATATATACTGCGAGTATAAAGTATTACTAACAAATTGATGTTTATATTTTATAGAATATAAGGAGTAAAAAGAATTATTATAAAATATTGTGAAGTTTATATAATAATTGGAATTAATGAGGATGAAGCTAAATAGAAATATTAATTTTTAAGGTTTGGATAAATTTTGGGTGGAGTTGGAGATTAGACTCCACCGAATTAAAAAATACTTTTTATCTTTATTAAAATATAACTATTTAATTAATTTATAAATTAAATAGTTGCATACTCTCGAACTGTTTCTAATTCAATAATTTTGTTTATATAAGACCACGTTTGTTCTGGATTAATCTTTCCTTTATTTATAGTGCCATCAATAATGATTCCATCTACAATGTTAAGAAAGAGCCCTGTTAGGATTTTTGTGTTTTCTACTTCTAACTCTGAAAGAGCTGAGAAAACTAATGAGTAAATCCACTCCCGATACTCATTAATTTGATGCTTAATAGAAGGGTACAATTGCATGACTTCTATTGTCGCTTTTTTAAATAAGCAGCCATTAAAGTCATCTGTATTAATCCAATCGATATACCAATTAAATATCTTTTTTAATTTAATCAATGGGTTGTTGGTATTTTTTATTTTTTCCAATATTGAATATTGGATCTCTAAATTTCTTTTATAAAGACATTCTTCAATTAAGGCTTCTTTAGAAGAAAAGTATTTATAAAAAGTCATTTTTGCAACATTTGACTCAGCAATAATGCGATCAACACCAATAGAAGGCAGAGTAAAACTTGAAGTGCGACATAAACCACCTAATTAATTTAAAGGGTTTATGGAGTATATAAAATTGTCATACCATCATCTTAACTTTGAAGATCGTACTGCATTAATGCTTGAGTCAAGAAAAGAAGGCTTTTCAGCCAGAAAATTTGCTGAACTCATTAAAAGACATCCTAGTACGATCTATCGTGAGCTTAAAAGAAATAGCATCAATGACGTTTATCAAGCTCGATATGCTTCTGATAACACCTTCGCTAGACGTAGACGTGGTCACAGAAAACTCAAAATCGATTCAATCCTCTGGAAATTTATTGTTGAAGCGATCCGTTGTTTATGGTCTCCTCAGCAAATAGCAAAGCGTTTAAAGACATTTCCTGATTTGGATCAAACAATGAATGTAAGCCATACAACGATTTATTCAACGATACGAGCATTACCCAAGGGTGAGTTGAAAAAAGACTTATTATCCTGTCTGCGTCATGAAAATAAAAAGCGAAAAGCTAACGGTGAACCTAAAAAAGATTCTATATTACAGGATATTAAAACTATTCATGAGCGCCCAGCCGAAGTTCAAGAAAGAAAAATACCGGGTCATTGGGAAGCTGATTTAATTAAAGGTAAAGACAATAAAAGTTCGATAGCAACACTTATTGAACGAAATACACGGCTCTGTATCTTGGCAACATTACCTGATGCAAAGGCAGAATCAGTGCGCAAGGCTTTAACTGAAGCTCTGAAATATTTACCTGCAGAACTGCGTAAAACGTTGACCTATGACCGTGGACGCGAGATGTCAGAACATAAAATACTCGAAGAAGATTTAGGCATAGATGTATATTTCTGTGACCCACATTCACCTTGGCAAAAAGGCACATGCGAAAATATGAATGGTTTAATTAGGCAATATTTACCTAAAGGGATTGATTTAAATCAGGCAGATCAGCATTATTTAAATCAAGTTGCCATGTCACTGAATACTCGTCCTAGAAA
>NZ_JAKTIG010000036.1:0-14999 GCF_027855145.1 Acinetobacter sp. AOR18_HL | reverse complement strand
GGCAGAGTAAAACTTGAAGTGCGACATAAACCACCTAATTAATTTAAAGGGTTTATGGAGTATATAAAATTGTCATACCATCATCTTAACTTTGAAGATCGTACTGCATTAATGCTTGAGTCAAGAAAAGAAGGCTTTTCAGCCAGAAAATTTGCTGAACTCATTAAAAGACATCCTAGTACGATCTATCGTGAGCTTAAAAGAAATAGCATCAATGACGTTTATCAAGCTCGATATGCTTCTGATAACACCTTCGCTAGACGTAGACGTGGTCACAGAAAACTCAAAATCGATTCAATCCTCTGGAAATTTATTGTTGAAGCGATCCGTTGTTTATGGTCTCCTCAGCAAATAGCAAAGCGTTTAAAGACATTTCCTGATTTGGATCAAACAATGAATGTAAGCCATACAACGATTTATTCAACGATACGAGCATTACCCAAGGGTGAGTTGAAAAAAGACTTATTATCCTGTCTGCGTCATGAAAATAAAAAGCGAAAAGCTAACGGTGAACCTAAAAAAGATTCTATATTACAGGATATTAAAACTATTCATGAGCGCCCAGCCGAAGTTCAAGAAAGAAAAATACCGGGTCATTGGGAAGCTGATTTAATTAAAGGTAAAGACAATAAAAGTTCGATAGCAACACTTATTGAACGAAATACACGGCTCTGTATCTTGGCAACATTACCTGATGCAAAGGCAGAATCAGTGCGCAAGGCTTTAACTGAAGCTCTGAAATATTTACCTGCAGAACTGCGTAAAACGTTGACCTATGACCGTGGACGCGAGATGTCAGAACATAAAATACTCGAAGAAGATTTAGGCATAGATGTATATTTCTGTGACCCACATTCACCTTGGCAAAAAGGCACATGCGAAAATATGAATGGTTTAATTAGGCAATATTTACCTAAAGGGATTGATTTAAATCAGGCAGATCAGCATTATTTAAATCAAGTTGCCATGTCACTGAATACTCGTCCTAGAAAGGCGTTAGATTGGCTTACACCATTAGAGAAATTTGCTCAGCTTGTTGATTATCATATGGCTTTTGAAACTGTCGCACCTCATGTTTGAATTCGCCGGGCTTACTTGATTCTTGATCTGGACTGTCATTACTCTCCTAGATAAATATCATCTATTCTTTTTGCATAAGAAAATATTATGATTGGACAACGATACACCCCAAAATATAAAGATGAAGCCGCTAAATTGATTACAGGATGTGAATATTCTGTCACTGATGTAGGAGAACGTTTAGGTATGTAAAAGCACAGCATTTATAAATGGCTAAAGGTGCAACCACTCTGATGAAAGTGAACTGCTCGAGGTAAAGAAATAAATCCTGTGCCTTACAAGTCAGCTTAAACAGATTGAAGAGGAATGGAATATCTTAAAAAAGGTCGCAAGATACTTTGCAAGCATGTCCGAGTAAAGTATCAGTTTATCCTTGAATGCAGCCATCAATTTAAAATTAAAACGATGGGTAGGGTTCTTAAGATTGCTCTTGCTCTCTATTATGCCAAGTTGCATGAACTTGAATCAGGCAGAACTATTAAAATAAGCGGTTATTGTAGCTCATCCATTCTTCTTATGATGCCAGTTATGACATCTACGGTTATCGTCATATCACGCTAGATATTTTAAAGAGCTAGGTGAAAGTTGTGAGTCTTCGCGTGCTGACGACCATGAGGAATAATGGCAGGATATAAGAAGTATAAAAGCATGTCGTGGTCGTCCTCAGATTGTGCCACCTATTCGTTTAAATTGAAAATTTGTTGTAAACACACCTGATACCTTGTGGGTGAGTGATCCTAGATCCACATCTACCAAAGTGGGTCATATCTGACTGTGGTTCTCGATTTATATTCAAGGAAATTCATCGATTGGTGAATTAAATCTAAGCTTGCCAAGGATATCGTTTTAGATGCACTGTTAATGGCGGTATGGCGACGCAGACTCAATGAACCCAGATCCATACACTTAGACCAAGGTTCAAATACAACAGCAGAGACTGGCAGAAATTCTGTCAGAAGCATAACTTGGCCCCAAGCATGGGCTGTAGAGGGAACTGTTGGGATAATGCTATTGCTGACTCTTTTCTAGCAACTTAAAGAAGGAAAGAATTAAAAAGAGGGTATGAAAAACGAAAAATGGCCCATGCGGATGTGTTTCATTATATCGAGATGTTTTACAATCGGATCAGGTGTCATTCGCATCTCGATGGGATGAGTCCAGAAGCCTTTGAGTCAACTTCAAAATGAGGCTGTTTCATGTCAAGCATACTGGGAATAGTCCAATTTTAACTTTATGAGTTCATAATATCACTACGTAAAATTCCATCTTCAATTATTAAGACTCTATCAGCGGAATTTATAGTTTCTTGTCTGTGAGCAATAATAAATCTAGTAATTTTTAGCTTTTTGATAAGATTATTAACCTCAAACTCTTTATATATATCTAAATTACTTGTTGCCTCATCAAGAAAAAGAATCTTTGGTCTTTTATAAAGAGCTCTAGCTAATAAGATCCTTTGCTTCTGCCCACCAGATAATACGGTCCCCATCTCTCCTATAAGTGTATTATAACCCATACTTGTATTGATTATCTCCTCATGTATAGCTGCCATTTTTGCACACTCTTGAATCCAGTCTAAATTTGAGCTGGCATCAAAAAAAGATATATTGTCTGCTATGGATCCTGAAAAGAGAACATCTTCTTGTAATACCGTACCAACCAGTGATCGTATATTATACAAACCTAATTCTTTGATTTTATGCTCGCCATAAAATACATCACCTGTTGTAGGAGCTAGAATACCAAGCAAAATGTTCAATAAAGTTGATTTCCCACTGCCAGAGGCACCAGTTATGGCAACTGATTGACCATATGGTATTTCGAATGTAATATTATTTAGAATGTTTTTTTCATAATTAGAATAACTAAATGAAATATTTTTAACTTTAATTGATAACTTATTTGAATTTATTTCCATAAATTCTTGAGGATAAATGATTTCGGGTTCAGTAAGGGAAATATCTCTTAATCTATCGTTATGTAATTTTATTGTACCGATTTCTGATAACTTATCAATTAAAGCAGTAATTCTATTTGTAAAAAGTGTTTTGTAAACGACGAATGCAACAAGAGAACCTACACTCAATTCATTTTTTAATACTAGCAATGTGGCTAAGTATATAATTACAATATTTTCTAGTCCAAAAAGAAAAATTCTAAATTCTTTAGTCATTATGTTTATTTTTTCTACTTGTATTTCAGAGTTAATTTGGTTAGTAAGTAGGGAAAACCATATAGATTTTCTTTCAATTTGAGCATTAAAAGTCTTAATAGTTTTTACCCCACGGATAGATTCAAGAAAATGAGAGTTCTGTTTTGCAGTATGTATAATGCGTTCTTCATTTTTGTATTTTTGTGGATAATAAAACACTATTTTAATTACTAAATAGAGGATCGTGAAAATAAAAACTATACTAGTTAATAGTGGTGAGTAAAATAATAGTAAGCTAAGTATTAAAATTGACATAATTCCATCAAATATGGCTGTCATAAAGCTTGATGTTATAGTATTCAATATGGTGTTGATTGATCCAAATTTCGAAGCAATATCGCCAATTGATCTTTTTTCAAAAAAATCAACTGGTAAATCTAGTATCTTTGAAACAATATTGGCCTGCCATTTTAGACTAATATTGAATTTCATGAAAATATTAAGATTTTCTCTTGCTAAATCCAATATTACTTGAAATGCTAAAATAAAAACGAAACTTAATGCTAATATTGACAGTGAACTTTCATTCTGAGTAGGAATAATTTGATCGATAATCCATTGTAATAATTGTGGATTTAGTAAGATAACTAGTTCTAGACTCAATGAAATAAAGAAAATTTGTACTAAGACTGATTTAATCCCTATTATTTCATTAAAAAAATTATTAAAGTTTGATTTTTTAATCTTATATTCATTATTTTGGGAGTTAAAGTTTGGTTTTGGCCATATTTCTAAAGCTATACCTGTAAAACTTTTTGAAAAATCTTCTGAATTAATTTTTCTAACACCTATTGCAGGATCATGAATTATATAGTTATTATGATTTATTTTAGTTAAAATAACAAAATGATTGAACTCCCAGTGTAAAATACACGGTAAATTAATGTTTTCTAAATTTTCTATATCAATTTTTATTGGTCTTGTTTGAAGTTGCAAATCATCAGAAATTATCATCAGCATATTCAGTGAAGTGCCTTGTAATGATATTTTATATTTGTTTCTTAATGTGATTATTGAGATGCTTTTACCATAGTAATTTACAATCATTGCTAAGCATGCTAAACCACATTCAGCCGATTCATGTTGTAGAATAACAGGAACTTTTCTCTTCAAACTAAAATTTAACATTTAATCGTAACTCTTAATTTTTAAAGGGGGTTAAGATCCACGCAATAATTTTTTTGCGATCTTGTTTAATTTCTGCTGTTAATGTCAATCCAGCTCTTTCCTCTATTTTATTTTCATAATATTTTTTATTACTTTCTTTTATTTTTACTTCTATCAGGAAGTAGATCTCCCCTTTTTTATCATTATTTAGAATCAAGTTATCGGGATCTATGTCTGATGCAGAATATGCCATATTTGAAATTTTGTATATATATCCTTCTCTCATTCCGTAGGTTTGATATGGATAAGAATCATATTTTAATAAAACTTTATTATTTATTTTAACTTTTGAAATGTACTGACTTTCTAAATATAGATTTATTTTTAATTTGTTACTAGGAGTTATTATCATCATAGTTCTTTCTTTTTTTTGAAATTTATTAGCTATTGAATTAATTATACTTATTGAGCCCTCCACGGGGGATCTTATTTCTTTTTTATAACCATTAATTTCTAAAGTGTAAAGTAAATCATTTTTTTTTACATGATCTCCAACTTTAAAATATTGGTTTTTGATTAAACCTGACTCATTAGTTTGTATTTTTATGTATCCATCTTCTGGTAAGGTTATTCCCTTTACACTGATGTATCTTGTGTACTCTCCAGTAAAAAGAAATGTGGCTATGAGTGTTGTTGTTAATAAAAGAAGATATATATATAATGTTTTTGAGAATGGCCTAACTAATGAAATATTGCTAAAATTTTTATTACTTTGATTTTCGAGTGCTTCTTTTCTATATATCATTAAATTAAACCTAACCTAAATATACGATATTTTCATGCTATTCTAAAATGAATTTTTAGTATGAGTTTAGAATACCTATTAAATTTTTACGAACAAATCATTATATTAAGGATGTAATTGTATCCAAATAATAAGTAAATATTTCGCTAACTTAATTATATAGATGAATTGTTGAGATTTAAATAGACTGTATCTGAATAGTGATTTATTGGCCTAACCACTTATAGATTAAGAAGTATTGAAATGTTATATGTTTTTGAAATACTTGGATTTAATATTCTTTCTAATCCTTGTAACCATTCATTAAATTCAGTTAGCTCTTCTAAAGGTTTGGGATGCCTTAACGTATAAGTAATTCCGAAATCTTGTAGACGTTCAGCAGAGGGCCATCGAAGAGGGCTTTTAACAATTTTTTAGCAATATGTTTAAAATTATGACTTCAATTATTGAGAGCATGGATTTATACAACTAATGTTTAGATTGGTTTGTGTTATCAGTGAGATCAATTTCTAATATTGCATATCATTGATTCACTATAGAGAGTCTAATTTCAAGTAGGTATTTCCATCTAATGTTCAATGCAAATGTGAATGTCCAACTTTTTAGAGATAGTGTAGTTTTTCTTCATATTTTAGATAATGTTTCAGGGTGTGGTCTGTAAAGTCGAAATTTACTTTTGATCTCAAACCATTGATAATATTAGATGCATTTAGAATAGGGGGGTATGCTCTATAAATGGATTGCCAAAGATTTCATTCGTTTAATGAAAGAAAGAGACCAAGACGTTTACATGTTTGAAGGCATGCGGGATCACTTAATTGAACTACATAATCGGGGATATACGCTCGCAATTATTACTTCAAACTCTAAAGAAAACTGTCAAAGTATTCTTGGTACAGAACTATGTGAACTTTTTAGCCATATTGATGGTGGCTCGTCTATATTTGGCAAAGCTCAACGAATTAAGCGTGTTCTCAACATTTTGAATTTAAATAAAAACCAAGCCATTTATGTCGGCGACCAAACGACTGATGGCGAAGCTGCACATAAAGCAGGCATTGATTTTGCTGCGGTAGGTTGGGGTTATACATCGGCTGAAAAATTAAAAACCATTCAGCCCAAAGTCGTGCTCAACGACTTGGCAACCATGAAAGAATTTTTCTAAATATATGAAATGCAGGACAAACCATGAATAACAATAACAACCCGATTGGAATGATTGATTCTGGTTTAGGTGGGTTGTCTCTTTTTAAGCATATTCGGCAGGCTCTTCCGGATGAAGACATTATCTATTTCGCTGACTCGAAATATGTCCCGTATGGAGACAAAGAAAGCGACTGGATTGTTTCACGAACCACGCATTTAATTTCAAACCTAGTTACTCAGGGTAAATGCAAAGCGATCGTGATTGCTTGTAACACCATGACGGCTGTAGCGATTGAAACGATTAGAGCGCAAATTAATGTGCCACTTATTGCGATAGAACCAGCCGTAAAACCTGCTGTAGCAATCACACAAACTAAGCATATTGCTGTCTTGGCAACTGCAACGACGGTTAAGGGAAAAAACTTAAAAAGTTTAATTGAAACGTATGCGCAACATATTAAAGTGTCTTTAGTGCCGTGTATTGGTTTGGCCGAAAAAATTGAAACGGGTAAAGCGCATACAGCGGAAGTTAAGGATTATTTAGAAAATATTTTGGTGCCGTTGGTCGAACAAAAAGCCGATACGATTATTTTAGGATGCACACACTATCCATTTGTTTCAGATACGATTCAGGAAATTGTAGGTCGTGATATCCAAATTATTGAGCCTTCGGAAGCTGTAACAGCGCAATTAATTCGGCAGCTCAATCAATATCATTTAAGTTCTGAAAGTCCAAATGAGGGAAATCATATTATTTGGACCAGTTCAGACCCGTTGGAAGTCGCAGACGTGACTTTTTCTTTATTAGGTACGCGTTTACCCGTAAAAGCTATAGAAAAGTAAACTCTAGAAAAGATGATAAGAGGTATATACTTATCATCTTATATATTTATACAAACTGTTAAATTAAAATTAACGATAAATCTATTTTATTAACTAAGTATATACAACTCAATTTTATATTTTAAATTTAATTAAAAACCGTAAATATAATAAAGAGAATAATATTATTTAAATATGAATAATATTATTATATTTAAACTTTTTTATTAAAATAAATTGACGTTCTTTATTATAGCGATTAATATCTCGTTGCTGGCCTACATTGCCAGACGGTTTTGACAGACCGTAAGTCCCCATAGCGGATTATAGTTTTACTATAAGTCGTTAGACCCTTGCGTCCCCCTTTCTTTGCGGTAGGACGGAAGGGGGACGCCCCGTGCGTGCTGGTCTCTATGGGCACCAGTCTGTCAACCCTCTTTCGTTCTACCACCATAAATTAATTCGCGGTGATCTGGTGGTAGGACTCCATTTTTAAGGAGTTGGCCATGCCATTATTCAAACTCATTTCCTCTCTTATTTAACTATTTTATTTATTTAAAATTTGGGTTTTCTATATCCTGATTTTTTAAATTCATAAATTATTTTTATTTTATAATCTTAATTATTTTATTTTCCTGTGTTTTTGTGGGAGGATTAATTATTATTTAAAAAATTATTTTAATATTTAAACGAATAATATTTTTATTTTATTTAAAGATATAAATAATCATGAGAATAATATGAAACTTCATAAATTTATATTGTTTTTAAACCTTGTGGTCGGTGCTTACAGTATTACAAATGATGATGCGAACGCTCAGCAGGAATTTAAAAGAATTTGTTTGTCAGGTGAACACATGCAAGCCAGTTGCAATTGTGTTTGCCAACAGCTCACGCAACTGTATTCACCTCAAATCGTGCAACGTTTAAAACACACCAGTTTGCAAAGTCCTGTTCTCCCACAGGGCTTTGCCCCTAATTTGTTTAGCAGCATTCAACGCTGCGACAAAACTGAAATGGGCTAAGTTCGCTTAGTTCCTTTATCTCTGTGTCACAATGATCTCTCAAACTTTAAATCAGCGCAAAAGTAAAAGTCCGTTGTGACATAGAGGCCTAAGCAGAGTTCTCTATTTTCTTTCACGGGAAAGGGGCTGTGTAGCAGTAGAGGGTTATAGTCCGTGGATACATAGTTCTCAAATAGTAATAGTTCTTTTTTTAAGCATTTGAATATTTATGTCAGAACTTACGATCTAATTTGGGCAATTAATTCGAATATATAGAAAAGAAAGAAGCATGTCACAAGAGCAATTGGCCTTGCTCTGTAACATGGATTGAAGTTATCTAGGAAGAATTGAAAGAGGGGGTAATCCTACTTTAGAAAAAATTTATGAATTGGCAGCCTTATTAGAATTGGATGCAAAAGATTTACTTCCAAAATAATTTTAGAAACGTTTCTTCTGTTATGATTTGACATATTTTTTAAATATATAACTTGGTGTTGTTTTGAAAGTAATAGATTTCTTTTCTGGTTGCGGTGGGGCAAGTGAAGGACTACGTCAAGCTGGATTAGATATCACTATTGGACTCGATTTTGATATAAAGGCTGCTGAGACATATCAGGCTAATTTTCCTGAGGCATTATTCTATAATGTTGATATTAGAGAATTAGATGAAAAAGAATTAACAAAAGCTTTTAAAGAGAAAAACAGGGAAAAAGAACCTCTTTTGTTTGTTGCATGTGCCCCATGCCAGCCATTCTCTACACAAAATAAATCAAAAAGTGAAGATGATATTCGGCGTACATTATTAGATGAAACACATCGGTTTATTAGCAAATTAAAACCAGAATATATTCTTGTAGAAAATGTTCCTGGTCTTCAAAAAATTGATAAAGAAAAAGATGGTCCTTACAAGCGGTTTATCACTTTTTTAGAATCTAAAAAATATAAGATTACAGAATTCATCGCAAAATCTGAAGAATATGGCGTCCCTCAAAAACGTAAGCGGTTTGTCCTGCTAGCTTGTAAATCGAAAAAAATGGAAATTCCACCAAGAACACATGGTGAAGGACTTCCATCAATCCTTACAGTTAAGGATTTTATAGGTGATTTTCCTCCAATCAAGGCTGGTGGAATACATCCTGACGATCCGTGGCATAGATGTCCAACGTTGAATGATCGTAATTTAGAGCGTATCAAACATACTCCAGAAGGAGGTGATCGACGTCATTGGCCTGAACATTTGATTAATGAATGCCATAAGAAACATTCTGGACATATGGACGTGTATGGTCGTATGAGCTGGGATAAGCCAGCACCAACTTTAACAACACGTTGTTATAGCTACTCAAATGGACGTTTTGGGCATCCCGATACAAATCAGCATCGTGCAATTAGCGTGAGAGAAGCTTCAAGGTTACAGACATTTCCCAAAGATTTTATCTTTATAGGTAGTGTGGTTGAAGCTTCTCGCCAAATTGGCAATGCTGTTCCTTGTGAAATGGCTAAACAGTTTGGTTTAGCCATTCAAAAGCATTACTTAAATTCCAGGAAAAAATCTGAGAATTAATTTTTTATATAGGATCAGCTATTTTAGTATCTGATAGTAGGGGTTCTTCATCGGGTAGTGGTGATTCAAATCCTTTAATAAAGTCAACACCAATTCGTCCCGAATGGTGTGAAGCCATATTTTGAAATCTTTCAGCATATCCACTTCTTAATTGAGATTTTAATTTTAGTTTGATTCGGACTCTATCTATATCATCACCATTAGCTTTAAAGGTTAGAGCTTCATGATTCCGCTCATCTAATTTGTGCTTGTAATTCAATATTACTAGATAGTCACTTACAGGAAGATCAGTTTCTGGATTAGTTACAGAGAAGTATAAACGTTCTCCATTCTCGTAAGCATAAATGTATTTTGAACGAGTTGCATTTTCTAAAGCTTCTTCGGCATCCACTTTAAATAATCTGAGTACTTGTATCATTCGATGAGGGGTAAGTCTTTTATTGATAGGTGCAGTTTCTTGAGTTGGGACCATATCGCAAGCAGGTGACACACATACGTACCATTTTTTATTGTCTTGATCATAAAGAACAGTACCAGTACTAATATGCTTTTCACGATAATTTTTTGATGATAAATTCATATTTAAAGCATGATACATATCCTTAAATGTCTCGGGATTTATGGTAATCCCCATTTTTTCTGCACAGAAACTTTCGAGTGAAGATTGTGAAGATACAAGATTGAATTCTTCTTTGTAACTAGTAAAAATATTTTTAATAAAATCAGAAAGTGTTTGATTTTGAGAAAACTTAAAATATAAATCTTCAGCAAGACTCGAGTAAATTGTTTTGATCTTACTGTTAGTAGAATCATGCTCTTCACCTTTTAAAATTTCTTTAAGCCACGCAGCTTGCCCAAAAGAATCATTTTGATGAATTACGTTAAAAGACATAGATTCTGCTTCAATCTGATTTTGTATTTCTGATTGAATTAACTGATAGTAAGAAGGTTTCCAATCTACAATAGAATTAATTAATGTTTGTAAAATTCTTTCTGGATCCTTTTCAAAATCAGTACTTTTATTATGTATACATATAAAAACGTTATGATATTGAATCCATTTCAAACCTTGTTTATCACCAAAAATAGTTGAATTTTTATTTTTATCTGACTGATATATTTGATTAATTTGTACGTGATAATCACAGATTAAAGTTGCTAATCTTGCACAATCTTTTTTTACGTCATACTCACTCTCTTGAGCTAAATCTCTCTTTAATCTATGGGGAACATTTTGATTAAATAAATAGTCAAGGTATTCATCCTTTGTTAGAGAGTATGTTCCCCTCTTTTCTATAATATCATTCTCAATTTTTTCTTCCCATAATTCTATTGCTTGTTCATTTTCAATGGCTTGTAAATTTTCATGCACATCTTTTGGGGTCGTTAAGCTGGCAGTAATTTGTTGCCAGACAGTGTTTGGTGGCTCATTTGTATAAACTACTGCAAGATTAAAGTGCGGTGAGTTTTTTAGTTCACTTAAAATTTCAATAGTTTTTTTGGGATTTTGATTTTCAAGATGATAATCAATAATTAGTAAGTCAGATTTCCGGATTCTATCTGCTTCAAGATGAGTAGCTGAATTATCTAGATCGCATAATATTTTTTGATGTTGAAAAAAAGACTCCAAAGCAGCAGCTCTCTGTGAACTTTGAATAATAGAGCTATCTACTGCTTCACCATTAGCCAAAGCTTTAATAAGAGATGAATAGGGAATAAATTCATCGTCAATCATCATTACCGAGCGTATAGCATTGGAGCAAAATGTTTTTTCAACTAGTTCTTCATATTTAATAGCAACGGTCACAATTATTTCTCCAATCCATTAAATTTAATAATAAAGTTAGCGCCCTCTTCAAATATAAGAGGATCGTCATTATGTTGTTCGGCATACCAAATTTTGTGATGCGCTACAGCTAAGTTCTCACGACATAAGTACAGTCCTACGCCACGTCCATTCGCTCGTTTTGTATAGAAAAGATCAAACAGCCTTTGAACATCATCTTCATCAACTTTTGGCCCTGAATTTGCAATTACAACGAGATCATCAATTAAATCAATTTTAATTTTTCTGTCTTCAACTAGTGCAACCCAATACATCGCATTGTTAATCAAATTAATGAATACTGGGTAGATGCGTGAGGGAAGGTCATTAATTTTTAACGATCTAAAGGCTTCAGTTACTTCAAAATTAATACGTTGTCTTTCAAAACGATCACCATAGAACTGAATAATATGGGCTTCGATATTTTTACCAGTAATTGTCTGGCGGGCTTGATAGCCAGAAATTTTTAATGGGGAAAGGAAGCGAATTTGGCTTGTGAGTGCTTTATGAGAGTCGTACGCTAATTTGAAACCAGGATGTTCTTTTACATCACTTGGCAATGAATTTAACCCACGAGTGACCAATGAGTCTATTTCTTCAAGCTCATGAGATAAGATTTCTACACTAATCCCAAGTTGTGCGACAGCATTGATTGTTCGCATTTTTTCTTCAATATCTGATCGTTCTTCTTCTGCTATTGAAAATGCTGAATCTAAGTTAATGCCGTCAGATATTTTTTCTAATGTTTTTAAAATAGCATCATATTTGAATGTATAGGCCTCTACTAACTGTAGATAAATAATATCTAGATTGTTTAGGGCATTTTCTAAATGAGAGGAGTCCTCAACACTTTCAACAATACTTATTGCTTGACTGTAGTATGAGCTTCTATCTTCACTAATATCTTTTTTCCAAGTCGAATGAAGTACATCAATCTTAGCTTCAATGACTGAAAGATATTTATTTAATTTAGAATTTAGAATAGCTTGGTTTTTATCAAATAATTTCTTGGCTGTCTGTTGAGGAGCTAACTTATTTAATTCTGACTCCATCTTATTAATAAGGGTTTTTAGCTGAATAATATAAGCTGAAAATTCGCTATATTTATCACGATACTCCCTATATTTTTCCTCATAAATTCCTAGTTTGGGTGGTTTAGTAGGAGTTTTAATTTCTGTCCGTGTCATTTCAAGTTTTGATAGCTTTTCATCAAGATTTTGTAAATCATCCGAGCTAAGTTTATCTTTATTTTCTAGGCTATTTTTGAGAGTTTGAGCTAGGGATAAAGCTTCTTCAAGCTTTGGTGTTTGGTTTCTTAATGCATCTTTAAAACTTTTTTGAGATGCCTTACGAGCTTGAACTTGAGCTGATTTTCTTAATTCACGCTCTTTTTTTACGATATCTAACAGCTCTTGGCGTTCTTCAGATTTAGAGCCAAAATATCGATCTGCAAGTGTTATGAGGACATCTGAAACGAGAATTCTTAGATCTCTAGATGCCTGATTACTAATAAAGCCTTCACGACCAGATTTATCTTTTAGCTCCTTATTTTTTTCATGTGAAATACCGATATATCCAAATACGCGACGGTTAGACCAATAATATCTTCCAGCATGAAAAGAGCGCCGTTCTTCAATTCTGAAGAAGTCGTTATCCACTCTTCCATAAGGCAATACACGTAAATTATCTCTAAAGATTAAAAGTCCAGCATATTGTTGCGTTTGTAAACTAAGTTTATAAAAAACATCATCTTCAAGAGAACTCATATCTTTCATTATTTCATAAGTGCCTAGAAGAAATTCAAATTCTCCTACACTTGATTTAGCATTTATATCGATATTAGGAGGAATTGAAACTTCACCTTTGTTTTGTCCAAATGCTATTACATTACCTTTAAACCAACCCTTATTATCAAATTTTCCTATAATTTTATGCTCTAGTAATTCAAAGTCTTGAATACTAAATACATCACTATTATTTAATATGGGCTTAGGGTGTTGTGTATTTGATATTCTAAAAATTCGATATGAAAAATTTTCATCTTTTATTGTATAGGGATTAGTAAATGCTCTTAATGTATCTACGAGATCTTTTTGGATAGCTGCAACTTCTTGATTATCTTTTGCGAGATCACCTTGATTATTTAATAAACTTAAATCTCGTCTTAAATCGAGTAAGAATAGAGCTGTGCCATGTTGCCCGCCATCTTTTTCAGAAACTTTATTTAGTATTTCTTTCCAAGGGATAATCGCTCTTTCATCCAAAATAGCATTTAAGCAAAAATTTTGAATTTTATCCTGCGTCGTAAGAATATAATTGGAATTGCTTGCTTCTCGTTCATCTTCAGAAAAACGATCCCATGCTCTTTTCTTGATTAAATCTTCATACCCGAATTGAACGTTTTTAATCAGCTCTTCTTTTAATAAATCAAATGCGATTGTGGGCAGAGTAAAACTTGAAGTGCGACATAAACCACCTAATTAATTTAAAGGGTTTATGGAGTATATAAAATTGTCATACCATCATCTTAACTTTGAAGATCGTACTGCATTAATGCTTGAGTCAAGAAAAGAAGGCTTTTCAGCCAGAAAATTTGCTGAACTCATTAAAAGACATCCTAGTACGATCTATCGTGAGCTTAAAAGAAATAGCATCAATGACGTTTATCAAGCTCGATATGCTTCTGATAACACCTTCGCTAGACGTAGACGTGGTCACAGAAAACTCAAAATCGATTCAATCCTCTGGAAATTTATTGTTGAAGCGATCCGTTGTTTATGGTCTCCTCAGCAAATAGCAAAGCGTTTAAAGACATTTCCTGATTTGGATCAAACAATGAATGTAAGCCATACAACGATTTATTCAACGATACGAGCATTACCCAAGGGTGAGTTGAAAAAAGACTTATTATCCTGTCTGCGTCATGAAAATAAAAAGCGAAAAGCTAACGGTGAACCTAAAAAAGATTCTATATTACAGGATATTAAAACTATTCATGAGCGCCCAGCCGAAGTTCAAGAAAGAAAAATACCGGGTCATTGGGAAGCTGATTTAATTAAAGGTAAAGACAATAAAAGTTCGATAGCAACACTTATTGAACGAAATACACGGCTCTGTATCTTGGCAACATTACCTGATGCAAAGGCAGAATCAGTGCGCAAGGCTTTAACTGAAGCTCTGAAATATTTACCTGCAGAACTGCGTAAAACGTTGACCTATGACCGTGGACGCGAGATGTCAGAACATAAAATACTCGAAGAAGATTTAGGCATAGATGTATATTTCTGTGACCCACATTCACCTTGGCAAAAAGGCACATGCGAAAATATGAATGGTTTAATTAGGCAATATTTACCTAAAGGGATTGATTTAAATCAGGCAGATCAGCATTATTTAAATCAAGTTGCCATGTCACTGAATACTCGTCCTAGAAA
>NZ_JAKTIG010000035.1:0-4725 GCF_027855145.1 Acinetobacter sp. AOR18_HL | reverse complement strand
GGCAGAGTAAAACTTGAAGTGCGACATAAACCACCTAATTAATTTAAAGGGTTTATGGAGTATATAAAATTGTCATACCATCATCTTAACTTTGAAGATCGTACTGCATTAATGCTTGAGTCAAGAAAAGAAGGCTTTTCAGCCAGAAAATTTGCTGAACTCATTAAAAGACATCCTAGTACGATCTATCGTGAGCTTAAAAGAAATAGCATCAATGACGTTTATCAAGCTCGATATGCTTCTGATAACACCTTCGCTAGACGTAGACGTGGTCACAGAAAACTCAAAATCGATTCAATCCTCTGGAAATTTATTGTTGAAGCGATCCGTTGTTTATGGTCTCCTCAGCAAATAGCAAAGCGTTTAAAGACATTTCCTGATTTGGATCAAACAATGAATGTAAGCCATACAACGATTTATTCAACGATACGAGCATTACCCAAGGGTGAGTTGAAAAAAGACTTATTATCCTGTCTGCGTCATGAAAATAAAAAGCGAAAAGCTAACGGTGAACCTAAAAAAGATTCTATATTACAGGATATTAAAACTATTCATGAGCGCCCAGCCGAAGTTCAAGAAAGAAAAATACCGGGTCATTGGGAAGCTGATTTAATTAAAGGTAAAGACAATAAAAGTTCGATAGCAACACTTATTGAACGAAATACACGGCTCTGTATCTTGGCAACATTACCTGATGCAAAGGCAGAATCAGTGCGCAAGGCTTTAACTGAAGCTCTGAAATATTTACCTGCAGAACTGCGTAAAACGTTGACCTATGACCGTGGACGCGAGATGTCAGAACATAAAATACTCGAAGAAGATTTAGGCATAGATGTATATTTCTGTGACCCACATTCACCTTGGCAAAAAGGCACATGCGAAAATATGAATGGTTTAATTAGGCAATATTTACCTAAAGGGATTGATTTAAATCAGGCAGATCAGCATTATTTAAATCAAGTTGCCATGTCACTGAATACTCGTCCTAGAAAGGCGTTAGATTGGCTTACACCATTAGAGAAATTTGCTCAGCTTGTTGATTATCATATGGCTTTTGAAACTGTCGCACCTCATGTTTGAATTCGCCCATCTTTAATTTTCTCTAAAAGAGCCGCTGCCTATAACTTAAAATTAAAAAATGAAGCTACCCAAAATCAGCTAAAGCATTTGTTTTTATTGCTCAGAAAAATTTATAGCTATCCCAATGAAATAAAAAAAGTATTCTTTATAAAAGAGCTGAATTTTCAAGGAAAGTCTTATCTCCCTCAGACACCATTAATGGGACAGAATGTAGTAGAGGTCTTATATCTTACAAACTCATTTAGAAAAATTTATCTGACGTTCTTGGAAGAAAACCAAACGATCGGTTTCTTTTTATTCTTAGATGATATTCATCGTGCTGAGCACCTGGTTCCTTACTATGCTTGTTTTCAAGCACAGAACGTACAACCTAAAGTTTGCTCTGCTCCAAGTGGCATTATTAACATTTTGGGGGATACCTACTTTGGGGAAATCTACACTAAAAAGCGTAAGGCGAGAGGACAAACGGATGCTCTGCAGCAATATGGATATGACTATTCTTTTAAAAAAATAAAAGCTTTTTTAGGTGAACATGACTTAAATATTGCTAACTTTGAAGCGGTATTTTCTTTAGAAAACCAATCTCCTTTAGGCCATAAAAAGTCTTTTATTCTTAAAGCTGATGCTGAACAAACATTAGCAGCATTCAAAAATATTCACCTTAATCATGTGGTGTTGGCAAACAACCATCTAAAAGACTATGGGGATCGTGGGCTGACCTATACATTACAACAGTTGGATCAGGCTAACATTTCTTATATTGGTGCTGGCGTAAACCAAAAAGATGCTCATAACTACTTTGAACTCTCTTTTGAAAATAAGCGCTATGCTATTTTTAACGGATACTGGCACAGAGACACTCCCTATCTCGATTATAATTTTTATGCTTTAGGTCATAAGAGTGGAGTGGCGTGTTTAAATGGTGTTTTGCTTGAACAAATAGGTCGCTATAGGCTGGCTCATCCTGAACATAAAATTATTGTTATTTGCCATTGGGGTGTCGACTTTAAGCCCATTACAAAAGAGCAGAATAAGCTTGCTGCGATTTTAACCCAAGCTGGTGCTGACCTGATCATTGGTCATGGTGCTCATACTATTCAACCTATCCAGATCATCAACCAAAAGCCAGTCGTGTTTGGTATTGGCAATGCTGTGTTTAATAGCAATGGCGAATATGAAAAACATAATGCTTTACCATTTGGCTGTATAGCAAGGTTAGATTTGTCAAAAGACTTACTTCGTCTTTATCCAATTTACATCAATAATTTGAAAACATTTTGGCAGCCGTATCCAGTAGATGCTGAAGATTTCTTAAAAGCTAGTACTTACATGACATCTTCACTGACCCTTGAAAATTACATCGCTACCCAAGATAACTTAGGGCCATATATTGAAATTAAATTTTAGGGATATTGTTTGTATGTCGATAAAATAGTTTGAAGTTGTACTGGCGTAAATCCTAAATTTCTTAAGCCACCACTGCCTAATTTACATTCGGCGCTTGCCATGATGTTTGTTGGAGTACGTTTTGTAGCTTTTGGTGCACAAACATGTTTTAGACCAAAAACATGTCCCATTTCATGCACGCTACCAGCCTGAATATTATAATTGAGGCGGTTCCAGTCTAATAAAATAAAGGGTTTGCCATTATTACGATAGGCTCTACTCGTTACATCTTCAAATTTCCATTTCGTTGAGTAGGCATCATAAATAAAAACAATCACTTCTTTACTTGCAGTTCGTTTCGGAAAACACGTATTTACACTGGCAGGGATAGTTTCATTCGTAATTGGGTAGGGCTGATTAATCTGTTGTTTTAAATCACAATGTAATTTTGAAAACTCTTCATAAGGAATATAACGATGTAATTTAAATTTAAAAATTTTATTATTTTTATCATCTACATAGTATTTATTTAATATTTTAATTTCCTTACGCATCTGTTGATAATTATCAAACTTTGTAGCTTCGGGAGAGTTGGTTGTAAAAACAAAAGTGACTGGAATAATAGGGCGGCCATCTGTAGAGACTTTAGGTGTTTCTCCTAAAGGAAGAGGAGGGCGTGTAGTACAAGAAACGCATAGTAAAGTGCCAGTAATCACTAGTAATGTTTTTTTCATGCAGATTTCCCTCAAGCCCACCTTGGATTGCATTTAGTTTTGTTCAAAATTTTTTATATGATATGAATGATGTCAATTTTTATGGAGTCCATTTTGACAACTCAGTATGAACTACATCGGCAAATTTTAGAAGTCATTGCTTTGATTCCTTACGGAAAAGTTGCAACCTATGGACAAGTGGCTCGTATGGCAGGATTACCAAAACATGCGAGATTAGTGGGCTATGTTTTGAAACATCTTGAAGCTGATCATCAAGTTCCTTGGTATCGTGTGATTAATTCTCAAGGCAAAATTAGCCTAAGTAAATTTAATGAAAAAGGTGAAAATATTCAGCAATTAAAATTGGAAGCTGAAGGTGTTTATTTGTTAAATGGTAAAGTTGACTTAAAGCAGTTTGCTTGGCAGCCTTAATACTTATGTTAGAGAGTAAATACACATGCAAAAGAATAATAAATGGTGTAGTGGAGCAGTATTACTTTTAAGTTTGATGGCACAGGTGAGTTATGCTGAAAAGGATATTTCAACTCAACCTTGGCAGAGTAAAACTTGAAGTGCGACATAAACCACCTAATTAATTTAAAGGGTTTATGGAGTATATAAAATTGTCATACCATCATCTTAACTTTGAAGATCGTACTGCATTAATGCTTGAGTCAAGAAAAGAAGGCTTTTCAGCCAGAAAATTTGCTGAACTCATTAAAAGACATCCTAGTACGATCTATCGTGAGCTTAAAAGAAATAGCATCAATGACGTTTATCAAGCTCGATATGCTTCTGATAACACCTTCGCTAGACGTAGACGTGGTCACAGAAAACTCAAAATCGATTCAATCCTCTGGAAATTTATTGTTGAAGCGATCCGTTGTTTATGGTCTCCTCAGCAAATAGCAAAGCGTTTAAAGACATTTCCTGATTTGGATCAAACAATGAATGTAAGCCATACAACGATTTATTCAACGATACGAGCATTACCCAAGGGTGAGTTGAAAAAAGACTTATTATCCTGTCTGCGTCATGAAAATAAAAAGCGAAAAGCTAACGGTGAACCTAAAAAAGATTCTATATTACAGGATATTAAAACTATTCATGAGCGCCCAGCCGAAGTTCAAGAAAGAAAAATACCGGGTCATTGGGAAGCTGATTTAATTAAAGGTAAAGACAATAAAAGTTCGATAGCAACACTTATTGAACGAAATACACGGCTCTGTATCTTGGCAACATTACCTGATGCAAAGGCAGAATCAGTGCGCAAGGCTTTAACTGAAGCTCTGAAATATTTACCTGCAGAACTGCGTAAAACGTTGACCTATGACCGTGGACGCGAGATGTCAGAACATAAAATACTCGAAGAAGATTTAGGCATAGATGTATATTTCTGTGACCCACATTCACCTTGGCAAAAAGGCACATGCGAAAATATGAATGGTTTAATTAGGCAATATTTACCTAAAGGGATTGATTTAAATCAGGCAGATCAGCATTATTTAAATCAAGTTGCCATGTCACTGAATACTCGTCCTAGAAA
>NZ_JAKTIG010000034.1:0-8843 GCF_027855145.1 Acinetobacter sp. AOR18_HL | reverse complement strand
TTTCTAGGACGAGTATTCAGTGACATGGCAACTTGATTTAAATAATGCTGATCTGCCTGATTTAAATCAATCCCTTTAGGTAAATATTGCCTAATTAAACCATTCATATTTTCGCATGTGCCTTTTTGCCAAGGTGAATGTGGGTCACAGAAATATACATCTATGCCTAAATCTTCTTCGAGTATTTTATGTTCTGACATCTCGCGTCCACGGTCATAGGTCAACGTTTTACGCAGTTCTGCAGGTAAATATTTCAGAGCTTCAGTTAAAGCCTTGCGCACTGATTCTGCCTTTGCATCAGGTAATGTTGCCAAGATACAGAGCCGTGTATTTCGTTCAATAAGTGTTGCTATCGAACTTTTATTGTCTTTACCTTTAATTAAATCAGCTTCCCAATGACCCGGTATTTTTCTTTCTTGAACTTCGGCTGGGCGCTCATGAATAGTTTTAATATCCTGTAATATAGAATCTTTTTTAGGTTCACCGTTAGCTTTTCGCTTTTTATTTTCATGACGCAGACAGGATAATAAGTCTTTTTTCAACTCACCCTTGGGTAATGCTCGTATCGTTGAATAAATCGTTGTATGGCTTACATTCATTGTTTGATCCAAATCAGGAAATGTCTTTAAACGCTTTGCTATTTGCTGAGGAGACCATAAACAACGGATCGCTTCAACAATAAATTTCCAGAGGATTGAATCGATTTTGAGTTTTCTGTGACCACGTCTACGTCTAGCGAAGGTGTTATCAGAAGCATATCGAGCTTGATAAACGTCATTGATGCTATTTCTTTTAAGCTCACGATAGATCGTACTAGGATGTCTTTTAATGAGTTCAGCAAATTTTCTGGCTGAAAAGCCTTCTTTTCTTGACTCAAGCATTAATGCAGTACGATCTTCAAAGTTAAGATGATGGTATGACAATTTTATATACTCCATAAACCCTTTAAATTAATTAGGTGGTTTATGTCGCACTTCAAGTTTTACTCTGCCTTCCTCTGTTTCCAGAGGAAAGATAGTACATATTAATTTTTGAGATTCTTTTTCTATTATTAAGAGTTTTTATATTAATAAAGATGACTTTATCATTTTCTCCAGATCTCTTTATTAATATTCAGCTTTCTATTTAATAGTAAAGAGTGCTTATATGTACTGAAATTAATTATAAGAAAAACAATCATTTGAGTTGTAAGCTTTGGCTTACATAATTGTGAGAGATTGCCTACATTTGTATAAATAATGATCAAATTTTACAAAATTAAATTTACAAAAAAATTTATTTAACAATAACTTAAGTAAATATATTGTTTAGATGAGCTTTACATAAATAACAAAAAGTAACATCAATTTTAAGAGATACTTTTCTTAAAATTTATAAATATTAATAAGAGAAAATTAATTTATTTAAAAAATTTTAACATTTGATAAAATATTGTTTTATTAAATTGTATTTCTAATAAATAAAATTTATGTGTTGAAGGATTTTTAATGTGATTAATAGTGAGGAAATTATATTTATATTTTTGTGTCATCTAGTAATGAGCTGCTTTTGAATTATGAGAAAAAACTACTGCAATATAAATAAAACTAGAATATCAGACTTATAAAATTTAAATTTTGGCCAGCATAGAACTGACTACACTGGCTTTACTGCTTTTGAATTAATTATTCTGAACGAGTAGCTAACCAAGTACTTACTTCTGGCCAGACCGTAGTGGGTGCTTGACTACCAGAAACTACGCCCATATGACCACCTGGTACCACCTTGAATGTTTTGTCTTGGCTACTAATTAAATCCATGAGTGGTTTAACAGCATCAGCTGTGACAATAATATCTGTGTTGCCACCAATAGCTAACACAGAGCATTTAATATCTTTTAGATAGGCGGTAAGTTCACCAAATTTAACTACACCTTTAGACAGTTCATTATCAATCCAGAAACGGAGAATAATATCGCGCATGACACCGCCCGGATAGGCCAGCATATTATCGATAAATGAACTTGAGGTTGCATGATCGACAATAAACTCTCGGTTATCTAGATTTTTAAAAAGTTCCCAATATGTTTTCAAATTTCCAATCGGATCCGTTAATTTAAAGCCAAGCGTGTTTTGCCAGCCATGAATATGAAATGCTTCACTTGGTACATGATGGCGAATACGAAATGGCGTATGTTTGCGAACCCATTCTGCGGGTTTGGTAAGACTACCGTATAGTTTCCCCATATAACCTGCTTTGTGTGTGTCGATAGGGGAAGCGAGAATAATTAGATTTTTAATATCTTTATCTTTAAACAATGCGGTATAGCAGAGCGAAAGCGCGCCGCCCAAACTCCAACCATGTAAAGAAAGCTGTTGCTGACCGCTGTGTAGGCGAACTTGCTTTAACATCTCTGGCATGAAAACTTTAATATAAGTACCGAAGTTATATTTTGCTTGGTGCCGAGTCGGGATGCCCCAGTCAATTAAATAGACATCAAAACCTTGCGCTAAAAAATAGCGTACAAAGCTACGCGTAGGGAACAAATCGTAAATGAGCATGTTCACTGCTAATGGAGGAACAATAACTAAAGGTACACGGTGTTTATGTGTAGATAAGCTAGTCTCATTTTTATAATGGCGTAAGGTAATGATTTCATGCTTATGAATCACATCAAATGGGGTTTTTCCTGATAAGGCAATTTGAGGGCCTCTGAAAAAGAGATCTGATGCATTGATCAGCATGTGAGGTATTTTTTGACCAGCACGTGTCTGAAGAGATTTTTTAATAGATTGTAGCTGTGGAACGTTCTGACGAACTTTAAGCAATAAACTCATTGAATATAAAACCTATAAAGATGTTGCCCAGAACAGTAAAGAGCTGGTCTTTGAAGGATATTAAAGTGAATGATGCAGAAGTTCAGTGACCCAAAAGACAGGATTTTTCTTTAAATGTATCAAGTTAGAGCTTAGCTTAGCGCAATATACTGTTGCTTAAAAAAAGAGTAATAAGATTGAGGCAACCAGATGTCTTGATTTCATCACTCGAGCATTAAAACTTTTAAAAAAATTAATTCTCAAAGCAAGATAGAAATTTAGGAGAGGGTACATCATGATTTTTTACTAAATACTTAAAACAATATTTTGATTTATATAGTTATTTTTAAATAAAGATGGTTTTTGTAAAGTTTGTTTGTGTTTTTTTTAAATAATAAAAAATAAAATATAATTATTTTACAATCCATTAGGAATGTAATCAGAAAGTAGCATATATGGAATTTGTTTTTAATGGTTTTTATACACTAATTTCGGCGGTTATCGTCTTATTGTTGGGCCGCTTTCTTGTTAATCGAATTGATTTTTTAAAACGTTATAATATCCCTGAACCTGTAGCTGGTGGTTTGGTTGCTGCTGTAGTTTCTTTACTTGTCCACACTTTGTGGGGGTATAGCATTGTTTTTAGTAGCGAATTACAAACCAGCTTTATGCTCGTGTTCTTTGCTTCAATTGGTTTAAGTGCCAATTTTATGAAGCTTAAAGAAGGTGGTACTGCTTTAGTCATCTTCTTAATTTGTGTTGCATCATTCATTGTTGTGCAAAATGCTGTTGGTATGAGCCTTGCGACATTATTGGGTCTTGACCCACTTATTGGTTTGATTGCAGGTTCAATTACCTTAACAGGTGGTCATGGTACAGCTGGCGCATGGGGTGAAATTTTAGAAACCCAGCATGGTATTCAGGGTGCTTTAGCATTAGGTATGGCGAGTGCGACCTTTGGCTTGATTATTGGTGGTGTGATTGGTGGGCCGTTAGCGAAATTACTCATTAATCGTTACAGTCTTGCTCAACCAAAAACCAATGCTGAAATCCAAAATCGCGACACACATCTTGAACAAAATTCAGATGACCTTGCTCCGTTTGAAAACCCGCATCAAGTCCGTTTAATTACTGCCGATAATGCAATTACTACACTGGGTATGTTTGCAGCATGTTTAGCGTTTGCTGAATTTATGACTGGCTTTAGTAAGGGAACGTGGTTTGAGTTACCAACTTTCGTTTGGGCACTCGGTGGCGGTGTAATCTTAAGAAATATTTTAGAAAGCGTGTTGAAAATTGATATTTTCGACCGCGCGATTGATGTATTTGGTAACGCGTCTTTGTCGCTTTATTTAGCAATGGCATTGCTTTCATTAAAGCTTTGGCAACTTGCCGACTTAGCTGGTCCGCTTGTAGTTATTTTAGGTGCGCAAACCATTACGATGGCTTTATATGCGGCATTTGTGACGTTCCGCGTCATGGGCAAAAACTACGATGCAGCAGTATTAGCAGCAGGTCATTGTGGTTTCGGTATGGGTGCAACACCAACAGCCGTGGCAAATATGCAAGCCATTACTAATATGTATGGTCCATCGCATAAGGCTTTCTTGATTGTTCCGCTTTGTGGCGCATTCTTTGTCGACTTAATTAATGCGACAGTCATTCAGCTCATGCTGAAATTTATTGCCTAATATAAAAAAAGCCCGTTAGGGCTTTTTTTATGGGTGTTTGTCCATGAGTATTTGATTTCTATTTATAGGCTCAATTTTTATTTTCGGATGACTTAAATCATTTAATTTTTAGGATGCTTTTTCTCAAAACTAATAATCGCCCTTAAACCTCGTTTCACATAGAATAAATTGCAGATAAATAAAATGAGAAATGTATGAGCTCAGAAGCACATTCAATTAGCTTGGTTGCCCCTGTGGTTTTATTGGCGGCTGCTGTCATTGCAGTTCCTATTTTTAAACGTATTGGTTTAGGTTCAGTACTTGGTTATTTAATTGCGGGTCTAATTATTGGCCCATTCGGTTTTGCTTTTTTTCAAGATTCCACCGCAATTTTGCATATTGCCGAGTTGGGAATTGTGATGTACCTCTTTGTGATTGGTTTGGAAATGCAACCCTCACATTTGTGGAGTCTTAGGCGCGAAATTTTTGGCCTTGGTACGCTACAGATTATTATTTGCGCGCTGGCTTTGACTGGCGTTGGGCTGTTATTTGGCTTTACATGGCAAGTTGCTTTTATTGGTGCGGCAGGGTTCGTCTTAACCTCGACTGCGATTGTGATGCAGTTATTGGGTGATCGGGGGGATTTGACTCAACCCCGAGGACAAAAGATTGTAGCCATCTTACTATTTGAAGATTTACTCATTGTGCCATTGCTGGCTATTGTTGCTTTTATGGCACCGAATCATGTGGTCGAAAGCACATCGGTACGATTAGAAAATATAGGAATTGGTTTACTCGCAATTGCAGGGCTTATTGCGGCAGGGTATTGGTTACTTAACCCATTATTTAGACTATTGGCCGCTGCTAAAGCCCGAGAAGTCATGACTGCGGCGGCTTTATTGGTGGTGTTGGGTGCAGCGTTACTGATGCAAGTCAGCGGTTTGACTATGGCGATGGGTGCTTTTTTGGCGGGTGTACTTTTATCTGAATCGACCTTTAGACATCAAATTGAAGCGGATATTGAACCATTCCGAGGAATATTACTGGGCCTGTTTTTCCTTGGGGTCGGTATGTCATTGGACTTATCGGTAGTTGCTCAAAACTGGCAACTTATTGTGAGTGGTGTAATTGCCCTAATGCTTGTCAAAGCGCTCATGATTTATATGGTCGCCCGAGTAACGAAAAGCTCTCATACTGAAGCGTTAGACCGCGCTTTACTTATGGCTCAAGGTGGAGAGTTTGCCTTTGTACTTTTCTCGGCTGCGCTAAGTGCACAAGTTATTGATAGTATCGTTAAATCTAACTTAACCGCCATTGTTGTGCTTTCAATGGTGTTGACCCCAATAGTCGGTATTATTTTCAAACGTTTTACTCAAGCAAAAACGAAGGTTTCATTAGAAAACATCGACATTGCTGACGGGCTAAGCGGTAGTGTTTTAATGATTGGTTTTGGGCGCTTTGGACAGGTTACTAGTCAATTATTATTAGCAAGAGGTGTCGATGTCACCATTATTGATAATAATACCGACATGATTAGAAACGCCGAAAAGTTTGGTTTTAAAATTTATTATGGCGATGGTTGCCGTCTAGATATTCTGCATGCGTCTGGCGCCGCAACAGCACAAGCGATTGTGGTGTGTGTAGATAGCAAGGAAACGACCAATAGAATTGTAGAACTCGTGACCCATGAATTTCCTTTGGCAAAATTATTAGTCCGTTCATATGACCGTGAGCATTCACTGCATTTAGTTAAACAAAAAGTGGACTTTATGATTCGTGAAACGTTTGAATCTGCAGTTAAGTTTGGCGGTGTGATTTTGCAAGAACTGGGTGTAGATGAAGACGAAGTAGAAAGAATTACCGAGGAAATTCGAGATCTCGATAATGAGCGTTTTGAAACTGAAATCGCTGCAGATGACGTCAATGCGGGAGCAGGTATGCAATATACACATACTCATCATCCAAGACCAACTGCGCCATTGATTCGACCAAAACAAGAAGGGCGGATTTTAAATAAAGAAGATACTTCAGAGAATGAGGGTGTGGATTAGTCATAAAGCTCAGTAAGAGTTTTTTAGAAAAGCTTTTACTGAGCATTTTTATTGGTGGAAGTACCTAAGTGCCCAAAATATTAGTTGAAACGGCTGCATTTAATTCATCTGGCTGAAGGTCAATAAACTCTTTCGTTGGGTGGCAGCTGCCTGCGTTATTAATCCACACATTTACTTGTCCAAAATGCTGAATTGCTCCCTCCCATAAGGCTTGTAAATCTGCAATTTGTGTCACATCACAGCATGAACCAATAAATTTTTCTTTACTAAAATGATTTTCTAGGTGAGTGAGAGCATGCTTAAGATGCTCCGCGTTTCGTCCAGCGATGACAACTGAACATCCCAGATCTAAAAAAGCGTGGGCGAGTGCTAAACCTATACCTTTTGTGCTTCCAGTGATGACTACGCAGCCAACTTCACGACTAGATAAACTCATTGAAATCTCTAAATTTTTTTAAAATTAACGCTATTGAGCAGCTTTATGAAAATGAGTTGTTTGCTCTTTTAATAAAAGCAAATAGATAATTGATAAACTTATCATCGAAATATTCATTACGATAGGGTTATAAGGCGAGATAAGTGTAGAAGGTTTTAAAAAACCAATTAAGAATAGTAAACCGAATAAACCTAAAATACTTAAATAGTGAATATATTTATGAGTATAAAAAAGAAACAATAAACCAAAAATAATTTCAGCTATACCGCTCGCGCGCCCTGCAAGTTTTGCATACTCAAAAGAAAGTCCGATGGTTTGCCATACAAATATTTCATCAGAGTTAATAAAAATTAGTTTAGGAACCAGTCCTTGATAAAACCACAAGAAAGCGAGCATAAAGCTTATAAATTTTAATGCTTTAGCATTATCCATTAAGATTCTCTAAAAGATTGAAATTTCAATTTTGATCATTGCGATTATTATGTTTTGATTTAATTTATTCTTCAATAGCTAATAAGACTAGCTAGTTTTTTTAATCATTTCTTATGGTTGTTTTTTAACATTAATGTAGGGATATGATAGGAAAATTTTATATTAAAACATAGGAGAAATACTCCTATGTTTTTAATTTTATGGTTCACTAACTAATCTTGATATATTTTTTAAAAGTATATTTCTTAGAAATTGTTTATAGCATTCATCTGTATTTTTGTTTGAATGTTGAACTAAATAACCGTTGAGCTGTGTAATTATAATTATGGCTCTTTCTTTGTATTCTTCTGATGAGATTTTATTATGAATAGGGAGTATAATTTTATATATAAGTTCAAAATTATACTTTTGTATCATTGATAAAGAATCATATACATAGGGTAAGTGATCTGAAATAGAAAATACCTGGCAGAGTAAAACTTGAAGTGCGACATAAACCACCTAATTAATTTAAAGGGTTTATGGAGTATATAAAATTGTCATACCATCATCTTAACTTTGAAGATCGTACTGCATTAATGCTTGAGTCAAGAAAAGAAGGCTTTTCAGCCAGAAAATTTGCTGAACTCATTAAAAGACATCCTAGTACGATCTATCGTGAGCTTAAAAGAAATAGCATCAATGACGTTTATCAAGCTCGATATGCTTCTGATAACACCTTCGCTAGACGTAGACGTGGTCACAGAAAACTCAAAATCGATTCAATCCTCTGGAAATTTATTGTTGAAGCGATCCGTTGTTTATGGTCTCCTCAGCAAATAGCAAAGCGTTTAAAGACATTTCCTGATTTGGATCAAACAATGAATGTAAGCCATACAACGATTTATTCAACGATACGAGCATTACCCAAGGGTGAGTTGAAAAAAGACTTATTATCCTGTCTGCGTCATGAAAATAAAAAGCGAAAAGCTAACGGTGAACCTAAAAAAGATTCTATATTACAGGATATTAAAACTATTCATGAGCGCCCAGCCGAAGTTCAAGAAAGAAAAATACCGGGTCATTGGGAAGCTGATTTAATTAAAGGTAAAGACAATAAAAGTTCGATAGCAACACTTATTGAACGAAATACACGGCTCTGTATCTTGGCAACATTACCTGATGCAAAGGCAGAATCAGTGCGCAAGGCTTTAACTGAAGCTCTGAAATATTTACCTGCAGAACTGCGTAAAACGTTGACCTATGACCGTGGACGCGAGATGTCAGAACATAAAATACTCGAAGAAGATTTAGGCATAGATGTATATTTCTGTGACCCACATTCACCTTGGCAAAAAGGCACATGCGAAAATATGAATGGTTTAATTAGGCAATATTTACCTAAAGGGATTGATTTAAATCAGGCAGATCAGCATTATTTAAATCAAGTTGCCATGTCACTGAATACTCGTCCTAGAAA
>NZ_JAKTIG010000033.1:0-4729 GCF_027855145.1 Acinetobacter sp. AOR18_HL | reverse complement strand
TTTCTAGGACGAGTATTCAGTGACATGGCAACTTGATTTAAATAATGCTGATCTGCCTGATTTAAATCAATCCCTTTAGGTAAATATTGCCTAATTAAACCATTCATATTTTCGCATGTGCCTTTTTGCCAAGGTGAATGTGGGTCACAGAAATATACATCTATGCCTAAATCTTCTTCGAGTATTTTATGTTCTGACATCTCGCGTCCACGGTCATAGGTCAACGTTTTACGCAGTTCTGCAGGTAAATATTTCAGAGCTTCAGTTAAAGCCTTGCGCACTGATTCTGCCTTTGCATCAGGTAATGTTGCCAAGATACAGAGCCGTGTATTTCGTTCAATAAGTGTTGCTATCGAACTTTTATTGTCTTTACCTTTAATTAAATCAGCTTCCCAATGACCCGGTATTTTTCTTTCTTGAACTTCGGCTGGGCGCTCATGAATAGTTTTAATATCCTGTAATATAGAATCTTTTTTAGGTTCACCGTTAGCTTTTCGCTTTTTATTTTCATGACGCAGACAGGATAATAAGTCTTTTTTCAACTCACCCTTGGGTAATGCTCGTATCGTTGAATAAATCGTTGTATGGCTTACATTCATTGTTTGATCCAAATCAGGAAATGTCTTTAAACGCTTTGCTATTTGCTGAGGAGACCATAAACAACGGATCGCTTCAACAATAAATTTCCAGAGGATTGAATCGATTTTGAGTTTTCTGTGACCACGTCTACGTCTAGCGAAGGTGTTATCAGAAGCATATCGAGCTTGATAAACGTCATTGATGCTATTTCTTTTAAGCTCACGATAGATCGTACTAGGATGTCTTTTAATGAGTTCAGCAAATTTTCTGGCTGAAAAGCCTTCTTTTCTTGACTCAAGCATTAATGCAGTACGATCTTCAAAGTTAAGATGATGGTATGACAATTTTATATACTCCATAAACCCTTTAAATTAATTAGGTGGTTTATGTCGCACTTCAAGTTTTACTCTGCCATGTATTGAAATCAAATGACATCCAAATCAGCATGGATGGTAAAGGTCGATGGGTTGATAATGTGATGGTTGAACGATTATGGCGGAGCGTTAAATATGAAGAGGTGTATCTCAAAGCCTACAGCAATGTTTTGGATGCGAAGAAGCAATTAAACGCATATTTTGAATTTTATAATTTGAAACGACCTCATTCGAGTCTGGACAAAATGACTCCAGATGAGTTTTACTATGACCAGCTACCACAACAAAATAAGGTAGCTTAACTAGAGCAGAGTATCACTTATAAATAAGCTTTTAGTTGTTCAAACATGTGGGACCACCTCTATTTAAAAAAAGGAAAGAAGATGAAAATTAAGTTTTTAACAGTTTCATTGATGCTTATTCTGCCATTTTCTGTTTTTGCAGCAAATACTGTAGTAGAAAAAGCGGTCATTGAATCAAATAATACATATAAGGCGAAGTATAACTTAGAGGATATGACTGAGTTTAATCAGGCTCAAAAGGGCTTTATTGCCAAGCCAACAGGTCAAATTAAAAGTGAGAAAGGCAATGTTATCTGGGATTTTGATGCATTTAGTTTTTTACAAGATCAAGCACCAAATACCGTTAATCCCACTCTATGGCGACAAGCAAAATTAAACAACAATGTTGGGCTATTTAAAGTAACAGATCGAGTTTGGCAAATTCGTGGTTTTGATTTGGCAAATATGACCATCATTCAGGGTGATACTGGCTGGATTATTGTGGATACATTAACCTCTAAAGAAACGGCTGAAGCAGCACTTAAATTTGCTAGACAGCATTTAGGTGAGCAAAAAATTTCAGCCATTATCTTTACCCATAGCCATATCGATCATTTTGGTGGTGCATTAGGCGTTCTTTCTAGCGAAGAAATTAACGCTAGAAAAACTCCAATTATTGCGCCAAAAGGCTTTATGGAAGAAGCGACCAGTGAAAATGTGATGGCAGGTTCAGCCATGATACGTCGTGCGACTTATATGTATGGAACTTTTCTACCTAAAAATGCGGAAGGATTGGTGGATACAGGTTTAGGTAAGGCTGTTGCTGTGGGAAAAATGGGCATCCTTGAGCCTACACAACTGATCACTCAACCAGAACAGAAAATGACGGTTGATGGCTTGGATTTTGTGTTTTATAACGTGCCGGGTTCAGAAGCACCAGCAGAATTAACGTTCTCTATCCCATCATTGAAACTTTATAACGGCGCAGAAATTCTATCTCATACCATGCATAATCTTTATACCCTTCGGGGTGCTAAAGTCCGTGATGCCTTAAAATGGGTGGGCTATCTAGACCAAGCAATGCAGCATGCCAAAGCATCCGATGTATTGATTGCACAGCATCATTGGCCTGTCTGGGGCAATGACAATATTCAAGATTTTATTAAAACCCAGCGAGATGTTTATAAGTTCACGCATGATCAGACGGTGAGATATATGAACTCTGGTTTTAATGGCGCTGAAATTGCCGAAAAAATTAAGCTTCCAGCGGCACTTGATCAAAAACTATATGCTCATGGCTATTATGGAACCCTAAAACATAATGTAAAAGCAGTATACCAATATTATATGGGATGGTTCGATGCCCATCCTTCCAATTTAGATCCATTACCCCCTAAAGCTGTTGCAAAAAAATATATTGAGTTAGCAGGTGGGGAGAACAATGCATTGAAAAATGCGCGGGATGCCTACGCTCAAGCTGACTATAGATGGGCTGCCGAGATTTTAAAACATATTGTGTTGAATAACCCTCAAAACCAACAAGCAAAAGACTTATTGGCGAATACTTATCGTCAATTGGGCTATGCTGCTGAGGCTTCAACTTGGCGTAATTTCTTTTTGGTGGGCGCTCAAGAGCTACAAAATAATGTACCCCTACAAAATACTTCTGATCCGAGTGATTTATTGATTCATACACCAACTGAAAGATTTCTTGAAGCTATGGCGACAAATTTAGATGTGGAAAATTTAAAAAATGAAAACCAGTGTATCAATCTGGTTTTGTCGGATACCAAAGAGCATTTTTCATTATGGGTTGAAAACTCAGTCATGCAGTTTAAGCGTTATGATGAAAGTAAAGATTTGGCATTGGATTGCCCTACATTAACCTTAACCAAGCCCTTATATCTAAAAATGATTACAGGTCAAATAGAAGGGGTAAAAGTCCTGCTTTCTAAAGACAGTAAAGTCAAAGGTAATCCACTGAAAATTGGAAAATTCTTTGCAATGTTTAAACGTCCAGATTCAATTTTCCCGATTGTGACTCGACCAAATGGCTAAGCTCAAATAAGTAAAGTCGAAACTTAAATTAATAGATCCAAAGAAATGGGTGAAATTATCAACTTGGTTCTCCCAATCTTATAACAGGAATACAAGAAATTATTTCTTGTATTCCTCTTTAAAATTAAAAGTAAGCTATATGTATTTTAACTCTATTGATACTTTATTAAATGGTTTTTGAATTTTTATACTTTATTTTCGATGGAGATATTTTTATTAGTAGCTTGTTTAAAAAAGATTTGTTTATTTTTCTATTAATTGCTTCTAAATAATAACTTCAATATTTTTGTGGTTAAAAGGCAAGGGGGTATTATGATGTGTTTTTTATTGAAAATAAGCTTTTATATTAGGGCGAATTCAAACATGAGGTGCGACAGTTTGAAAAGTCTTATGATAATCAACAAGCTGAGCAAATTTCTCTAATGGTGTAAGCCAATCTAACGCTTTTCTAGGACGAGTATTCAGTGACATGGCAACTTGATTTAAATAATGCTGATCTGCCTGATTTAAATCAATCCCTTTAGGTAAATATTGCCTAATTAAACCATTCATATTTTCGCATGTGCCTTTTTGCCAAGGTGAATGTGGGTCACAGAAATATACATCTATGCCTAAATCTTCTTCGAGTATTTTATGTTCTGACATCTCGCGTCCACGGTCATAGGTCAACGTTTTACGCAGTTCTGCAGGTAAATATTTCAGAGCTTCAGTTAAAGCCTTGCGCACTGATTCTGCCTTTGCATCAGGTAATGTTGCCAAGATACAGAGCCGTGTATTTCGTTCAATAAGTGTTGCTATCGAACTTTTATTGTCTTTACCTTTAATTAAATCAGCTTCCCAATGACCCGGTATTTTTCTTTCTTGAACTTCGGCTGGGCGCTCATGAATAGTTTTAATATCCTGTAATATAGAATCTTTTTTAGGTTCACCGTTAGCTTTTCGCTTTTTATTTTCATGACGCAGACAGGATAATAAGTCTTTTTTCAACTCACCCTTGGGTAATGCTCGTATCGTTGAATAAATCGTTGTATGGCTTACATTCATTGTTTGATCCAAATCAGGAAATGTCTTTAAACGCTTTGCTATTTGCTGAGGAGACCATAAACAACGGATCGCTTCAACAATAAATTTCCAGAGGATTGAATCGATTTTGAGTTTTCTGTGACCACGTCTACGTCTAGCGAAGGTGTTATCAGAAGCATATCGAGCTTGATAAACGTCATTGATGCTATTTCTTTTAAGCTCACGATAGATCGTACTAGGATGTCTTTTAATGAGTTCAGCAAATTTTCTGGCTGAAAAGCCTTCTTTTCTTGACTCAAGCATTAATGCAGTACGATCTTCAAAGTTAAGATGATGGTATGACAATTTTATATACTCCATAAACCCTTTAAATTAATTAGGTGGTTTATGTCGCACTTCAAGTTTTACTCTGCC
>NZ_JAKTIG010000032.1:0-3264 GCF_027855145.1 Acinetobacter sp. AOR18_HL | reverse complement strand
GAGCCTGTAAATTATTTTGTGTAAGTTCCATTTTTTATAAATGATCTTTTAATCGATCATCGAACTGAATCGTAAACCAATTCATTGCTAAACGCCAATTTTGAATTGGCATCGTCCATTTCTTCGCAGCATTTGATGTTGCTAAGTAAATGACCTTCTTTACTGAGTCATCAGATGAAAAGATTTTCCTTTTCTTCGTTGAATGGCGTATTACGCTATTCAACGACTCAATCGCATTTGTTGTATAAATTGCATGACGTATTTCGGCTGGATAGCTAAAGATCGTTCGGATATTTTCCCAATTGGCCCGCCAGGATTCTCCAATTTTGGGATACTGGTGATTCCATTGATCACAGAAGATGTCTAGGGATTTTAAAGCATTTTCCTCTGTACTTGCCTGATAAATCGCTTTCAGACCCGACGTAACAGCTTTGTAGTCTTTCCAGCTTACAAATCTCAGGCTATTGCGTACAACATGCACGATACACAGTTGAATATCAGTATGAGGGTAAACAGAGGCTATCGCGTCAGGGAAGCCTTTTAATCCATCTACACAGGCAACAAGAATGTCCTGTACTCCTCGATTTTTTAGCTCTGTCATGACTGACAGCCAGAATTTGGCACCTTCTGTCTGAGCAATCCACATACCCAGTAATTCTTTTTGCCCATCCATATTGATGCCTAAAGCAAGGTATACGGACTTGTTAATCACATTGGAGTGCTGACGGACTTTGACAACAATACAGTCAAGATAGACAACAGGATAAAGGCTATCTAAGGCTCTATTTTGCCACTCAGTCACTTGCTCAATCACAGCATCGGTAACTTTGCTGATGAGAGATGCTGACACATCGGCATCGTACATTTCTTTGAAGAAGGCTACAATTTCCCTATTAGTCATTCCTTTTGCATACAGTGAGAGGATTTGGTCATCCATACTGGTGATGCGTGTTTGGTGCTTTTTGATAATTTGTGGCTCAAATGAACCTTCTCGATCACGGGGAATATCTAAAGCCAGTTGTCCATCTTGAGTTGTAATGGTTTTAGAACTAAACCCATTACGGCTATTTGAGCCTTTCTTGGGCTGATGCTTTTCATAACCGAGATGGTCTGAAAGTTCAGTATTGAGTGCAGTTTCAATCATGAATTTTTTAAAGACTGCTGTCATTTGGTTTAAGTCTTCTGGTGTTTTTAGACCTTTAGCCAATTCGGCAGCCATACTTTTGATTGTTGCTTCATCCATGTGAAGTACCTTTTGTAATTATCCTCTGAAGGATAAATGAAAATTAAGTACTTACACAAAATTTAGAACAGTCCCTTAAATATTGAAACTTACTTAGTCTCTTTTACATGAAATGACTGTATAAGCCGAGTTAAATTATTTTCTATATTCTGCCAATCAGCTAAATGTATATCACTGTAATGTGCGGTAATACTCATCGGCAGTCCCTTCACATTAAAAGTATGTCTACAATAGTATTGCTGATTTGGTCTAGCATAGTCTTCTAGAATAGCCTGTTCAGGATCTGGTTTACTTAATAAATAAGTACGAGCAAAAGTACTACAACTAATATAAGAAACTATATTTCCACCAGCGTCTTTTTTAAAATAAATCTTATAATGATTATAATCCTCTGTTACATCCTCAGGATATTTCTTTTGCCAATCCTTATAAACAAGAACTTTATAGAACCCGCCTGGTAAATTAGGATCTAGTGATACCACTTCTGTTAAGCCTAATTCTGGAGCTGGTTTAGTTTGTATATATTTAATTAATTTTGGCGTTTCAAAATACTCTTTCGGATGAAACACTGAACTTAAATTTATACCCATTGTAATTTCTGCATCACTAGCATTCACTTTATGATTCTTAGGTATCCAGCTATTTAAGGAAAACCAAATTACATACTTATGAAACTCTTGCCAGTCCTTAGGTATTTCATACTCAGCTCTTATTGATTCAGGATTAAAAATATGTAAATTTTCTAATGTTTTTCCTTTGTAATCAGGTAAAAGAACTTGAAAAAGTTCAGTACATTGAAATCTATCACATAAGGGCTTATTACTCTCATATCGTTGCTTTTCTCTGAATTCAAGATCTTTCTTTCGTGAAGATTCAGAAATAGCAGTTGCATCCATAAGATAATTTGCTGGAATATCTAATGTGACTCCATTAGGGCGAATTCAAACATGAGGTGCGACAGTTTGAAAAGTCTTATGATAATCAACAAGCTGAGCAAATTTCTCTAATGGTGTAAGCCAATCTAACGCTTTTCTAGGACGAGTATTCAGTGACATGGCAACTTGATTTAAATAATGCTGATCTGCCTGATTTAAATCAATCCCTTTAGGTAAATATTGCCTAATTAAACCATTCATATTTTCGCATGTGCCTTTTTGCCAAGGTGAATGTGGGTCACAGAAATATACATCTATGCCTAAATCTTCTTCGAGTATTTTATGTTCTGACATCTCGCGTCCACGGTCATAGGTCAACGTTTTACGCAGTTCTGCAGGTAAATATTTCAGAGCTTCAGTTAAAGCCTTGCGCACTGATTCTGCCTTTGCATCAGGTAATGTTGCCAAGATACAGAGCCGTGTATTTCGTTCAATAAGTGTTGCTATCGAACTTTTATTGTCTTTACCTTTAATTAAATCAGCTTCCCAATGACCCGGTATTTTTCTTTCTTGAACTTCGGCTGGGCGCTCATGAATAGTTTTAATATCCTGTAATATAGAATCTTTTTTAGGTTCACCGTTAGCTTTTCGCTTTTTATTTTCATGACGCAGACAGGATAATAAGTCTTTTTTCAACTCACCCTTGGGTAATGCTCGTATCGTTGAATAAATCGTTGTATGGCTTACATTCATTGTTTGATCCAAATCAGGAAATGTCTTTAAACGCTTTGCTATTTGCTGAGGAGACCATAAACAACGGATCGCTTCAACAATAAATTTCCAGAGGATTGAATCGATTTTGAGTTTTCTGTGACCACGTCTACGTCTAGCGAAGGTGTTATCAGAAGCATATCGAGCTTGATAAACGTCATTGATGCTATTTCTTTTAAGCTCACGATAGATCGTACTAGGATGTCTTTTAATGAGTTCAGCAAATTTTCTGGCTGAAAAGCCTTCTTTTCTTGACTCAAGCATTAATGCAGTACGATCTTCAAAGTTAAGATGATGGTATGACAATTTTATATACTCCATAAACCCTTTAAATTAATTAGGTGGTTTATGTCGCACTTCAAGTTTTACTCTGCC